>CANRHG010000020.1 GCA_947630385.1 uncultured Eubacteriaceae bacterium | reverse complement strand
CAACCGGACAGCCGCAAACCCACTTCCTTTAGGTGGTGGGTAGTTGATTTCAATAAAAAAGGTATGTCTGGCCGAAGCTGACATACGCTGACTATTATTGTACCACTACCGCGAGTTTTTGAAGGACTGATAACGTTTTAAATTTTAAATAAGTGACCTTTTTTTATCTTGACTTTTAATCCTTTAACCCCTTATTATGCTATTCAGGCCCGTAGAGAGTATTCTTCGCCGATATAAAATTTTTGGATGAACTTATGGTAAAATTTTTGGTTACAGAAACCTGGCTGAAATGACGGGTGCGTTTATCGCATTTGTTTTCAACAATAGATTTAGGAGAGAGAACTTGGAGAACAATCAAAATATCAGTCGTTTTGACATCAATACAAAAGGCGGCCGAAAGCGCCGGCATACGATCAGTGGAAAGCTCCTTCATAAAGTGGCCTTGGTTTTTCAAGTGATCCTTGGCATTATCGCCATGCTTTACGGGCTTACTTTGATCATCGGCGCTTTTGGGGTTTTAAGCGTTCCCGGCGTCGTCGATATCATGATGTACTTAATCGACGAATTCATGGGGCTAGGTATGACCTTTTTGGTCTACTACTTTTTGCTTAAGCCTTTGATTCACAACCGGCCGTTGCGCTGGATCGCGACGTTTGTCGCTTACCTTGTCTGTGTCTATACCTCGGACGGGCTGGGCGCTTACTTCGTCTACGGTCTACGATTTCTTACCGGGGCTTTTGGGATCATAACGGGATTTTTGCTCCTACTCAACGCGGCTAGACAGATCCGAGACGGGGTCAACTTCGTGCGCTCGCTTATTTGGGGGATCATTTATCTGGCCGCCGGGATCTATTTCTTTTTGGCCGTCAATAATATGGACGATTTTGTCTTCATCTTTGGTTTTTATATTTTTACCTTTGCCTATAACTATACCAAAGAAAGTTTTAAGGCCCTGCTTAAAGTCACATCGAAAGTTCGCGAGGGAAGACGAAAAGTCGTCACGCTCCCGACCTTTATTTCCGCGTTTTTGCCGATGGGCTTTTTTACGAACCTGAACTCGACCGTCAGCAGGGACGACTACGACAAGAGCCTGTTCTTAAACGAGGGCGAGGAAAACCAAGAAGAGATGACGGACCTCACGGTCTACATTCATACACGGGCCGGCTTTATGCCGGGATTCGGCCACGTCGACATCAGTTTTGACGGGAAAGTCTACTGTTACGGGAACTACGACGAAGCGACCTGGCTCTTCGGTGGCTTTTTATCGGACGGGGTACTGGCTACGACGACGCCGGAAAATCACATAAAAAACGCGCTGACGAACGATAAAAAAGTACTCGTGGCTTACGACCTGAAGATCTCGGAGAAGACAAAAGAGAAGATCAAAAAGCAGATCGAAAAGATGATGGATAAAGCTTACCGCTGGAAACCGAAAGCGGAGCTCGCGGCCGAAGGTCAGATCGAAGGCAATCCCGAAGATTATACGGACGTCGCAAGCCGGATGTATCTTGAAGAAAATACGGAGCTTTATAAATTTAAGAAGGGCAGTCCGTATAAGACCTACTACCTTCTAGGCCAAAACTGCGCGATGGTCGCAAACGAGATCGTCGGCCACTCCGGGATCAAACTCCTTAGACTCAACCGGATCGTAACCCCTGGAAGTTATCTGGAATACCTTGATCAGCTTTATAACCTAGGTCATACGATCGTTGTAAACCGTAACATTTATATGTTAAACGACGCGGGACGGCCGTACCTGCTGTCAAAGGAAAATGAGGAAGATTTAGGAAAGAAGATACCTTTAAAGGAAAAACCACAAAGTTCAGAGGTGGCTTAAGAGGTTTAAATCCTGCTTATAGGTAATGGCTAGGCCTATGTTAATTTCCTGCAATCCTGTACAGACGAGATTGATCTTTTAGCTTGAAACTCGGGTAGCTTTTCGGCGATTAAAGGTTGCTTATCAAGTTTTGACCGGCCTAGATATAAGCTTCATTTCGCTTTAAAATCTATGCTATAATTTACATCTGGCCTTTTGCACAGGCCGTTGAAATTAATACGAAAAACCTAAAGCGCTCTTAAGAAAAGGGCGCTTTTTTTCTACAATTGAATAACATTTTCCCATTTTTTCACCCTTTTTTGGTGATATTTGAGCTTTTTTCGAGGTTTTCCCAGTCTTCGCTTTGCAGATTCATGCCAGGTAGAAAATCGCCATAACGCCATAGGCTTGTACCCCAAAAATCCCGCATGGCTGAGTAGGAAAATAACGCCTTGATTTCGGCTTTTGTCATGGTTTTGTTAAAATGTACGTTGAAGAAATCCTCGAGATCCTTTATGACCTCGTTCCTACCGAAGACCTCATAGTGGTCACCGACTTTCAGGCAGCGTAAGCCTTTTAGACTTTCGATGATTTGCTCGGCGCTGTATTTGTTGCCTAAAAACTCCTGCAAAGCCCGGACCATGACCAGACCGATAAATTTTGTCAGTAGTACGGTCTTGATGTGGGGGTCTTTACTCACGTAGACCGGTCGTAAATGGATCTCGCTTTTTTCCAGGCGGATGAGCCACTCGATGCGGCCTTTGTCTTTGTACAGACGAAACAACGTCATGGGATCGAGGTCGGTCTCGCTGGTCTCGAGCACGAAGTAGCCGGCCAGTTCCTTGTCTTCATCGATCCTTTCGTGGTCCACCGCGACTTTTACGTCCTTTCCACCGAGTTCTACGTAGGTGTTGGTGTATTTTTTGATAAATTTCTTGGCTTCTTTGACGTTTCCCTCCAAGCCCAGAGCCTTTTTTCCTTATGCTCCATCGTGTATTGCTTTTTTCTCCTGAGTTTCGGCGAGTAGAAAGCGATTTGCTTTAGGTTGACGTTGACCGAAAGCTTTTTCTTTCCGTCGTGGGTCATCACCTCGTCTTCTCTGGAGATGATCCGCTCTTTGTACCTGGGGCCGATGTAGCAGTCGAGCTGGTCGGGCCGGATCGAGATCCCCAGGTTGCTTTTCCAGCCGTCCGGACTCAGGATCCACTCTCTAAGGGCCTGTCCCGAAATGGTTTTTGGAAACAGGTAGGCGTTGTTCGTATCCTGGGCCAGATTGCGGCCCGATAAAAAGAAGCGGTTGCTCCCGGAGCTGTAGCCCGCGTCGCCGCACAGGAGAAAACGTCGATTTCCGACTAAGCTTTCCAACTTACGGGCGTTGTTTATGAGTTGGGTCGCGTCGTTGCGGTTGCCGGGAAAGACGTCAAAGTAGATCGGAAAAGCGCTATGGCTCATTAAGAAGGTGATTCCGATAAGTGGAAGGCTGCGCTCTTCCTTGCTCTTTCCAAAACGGCGCAGTCCCTCGTCGCTGTCGACTTCGTAGGGATCACCGCGGCTGAAAACGTAGACGTTGGTACCGTCGATGTAGAAGACCCCGAGACTGTCGGTGAAATTTTCAAGACTTATCTTCGCGCAGCGCCAGCGGATCTTGTCGGAGAGCTCGTTGATGCGGTCTAGGGAGCGGTAGGTGTCCCATAGCTTTAAGCCAAAACAGTCGAAATAGCGCTCTTGGTGGGAGAGTTCGCCTTCGATGGAGTCCGGATCCAAAACGGCAGCGTAGACCAGAAAGAAAAAGTCTTGGTAGACCTGATAAGTCAAACCTTTGTGGCGTTTTTGGTAGTATTCGAAAACCTCCTTCATTTTATAAAAGGCGAGCCCATACTTTAGAAACAGGCACCCGAGATTGAGCGAAGACGCCTCACCCTCGTTTAAATCCTGCTTTTCTTCTTCTATTTCCTCTTCGATCTGTTTTTCTGCCTCTACCAGCTCGTTGGCCAGTTCAACCACCTCTTTTTTCACTTCAAGTTCCTCTTTGGAGAGATAGCCCAAATATTTGACGCAGCGCTTTTTTACCTTTTTGCCTAACCGGTAGGACATCATGACTCTGGCGTAATAGCCTTCTTTGTTTTTGGCCTTGCTCGTTTCGAGATACATCCTCTTTCTCCTTGAAAGTATTCTTAAATCCTATTTTAAGCTTTATTTAAGAAAACTTTTGTGTTTGGCAGATTTGGGGTACAAAGCCGGGGGTGTTGTGGCGATGGTATTGGAGGGTAAAAAAGTTTCTCAGACGCTCCGAAACGGCCATATTTAGGGCTAAATATGCGAAAATATACTATATATAGACGATTTTCTTAGATTTTGGGGAAAATTTTTTTTGAAAAAAAGTTGAGAATCGGGACGGTATGTGCAAAAGTACCATTAAATACATTTTATTTTTACCATCATGAATGTTCCTTTCCTCTGTTGTTTTTATGGGACTTATGAAACAAAGTTTTTTAAGGGACGTCATGAACTAAGGCGCTTTCGGGCGCCTTTTTTAGTTGCAAGAAAACGGGGATCCTAATCCCCGAGAACAGATTTTTCAACAGTCTACTTTTAAGCCGTTAGCTTAAATATTGAAAATCCGTGCTATAATATAAAGAAATATAAATTCTTTAGTTATCCATAATTGCTCTCCTTTATTTAGGAATATCCCAACTACATGATTACAAATAAATTTTAAAGTGCAATTATGGAATTAAAGGACGCTTTCGGGCGTCTTTTTTTGTTTCATTTATTTTTGTCTCGAATGTAGATCTTGATTAAAAGTACAACGTAATTGAGTTGCAGATAATGTTAATAATTTAGAAAATCATAAGCTTTTTTATTCCTGACCTGGTATAATGACATCAGATTAAGGATAATTTAAGTGCTCCTTTTTTCAATGTGCAAAAGCCACCTTAACGGGTGGTCTTTTTGTTCCTCTAAATAACTTTTTAAAAGTTTACTTAAAACAGCGCAGATAGTGAAGTTACAATTCAGGTAATTATAAAATCAGAAATAAGAAAAGGTTGGTCGTCTCAAATCTCTTCTCTCTTTAAACTGCGGAGAGTTTTCCTATCCCTTCTTTACCATCTTTTGTAATCTTGTATCGTTTCGCCGTAAAAAAGACTCTATTTTCCAATAAATAGAGTCAACATTGCTACCATCTGATTTATACAATAATTATAACTTTGAGAATCTATCGCCAGTTTACTATAACAAGTTCGTCAGTCTATAATTTCATGTTTATTTTTTTAAACGTTAGCCCCACTTTGAGCGTAGAGAGCTATTGCTTCTTGAGTCCATCCGTGTTGAGGTAAGATATTATATTCATGTAAATCTGTAGTTAGATGATGTAATCCCCTAAGATTTTCGTTGTAAACCCTATATATTGGGACAGAACCACCAGAGTAAAATACGGGCTGTCGATTATTATCGGCTGTCCACTCCGGAATTTGCAGTAAGGTATTGACTTCGTTTTCATCAGTAGTGTAAAGGTGATTTTGGAGTGAACTATTGTAGAGCCTATAAACTGGAGTACCGCTACTTGGAGCGTACCAGCCGATACCTTCATCTGTCCAGCCGTTAGAAGTATTTACTGAAACTTCTAGGGGTGAAACCGTATATAAGTGTTCGCCATTTAACGGGTTATAGATACGATAAATAGGAATCGACTTAGTATCTTCCTCTGGAGTAGGATTAGACGGACTAGGACTAGGAGTTACATGGGCTTTTTTCTTGACCGTTACAGCTATGCTATCGCTATGTTTTTCGTCTTCGGTTTTAGCCGTTATAATAACTGTCCCAGGAGCAATAGCAGTAACGGTACCATTATCTACGGTTGCAACACCTTCATCCGCACTGAACCAAACGAGATTTTGTTTTTCCGCGTCTGAGGGGATAAACTCAACGGTGAGTTTATTAGTTTGTCCTTCTTCAAGTTCTAAGGATTCAGGAACAATATTAATTTCTTCTATCTCCACGGCATTTGGATCTTTTTCAAACCGTGCTACGAGATTTACATTTTCTGTGACGGAAAAATAGTAATCTAAATTCTTTGAAACACAAGTTTCTCCATCAAACCATCCGTAGAATTCACGAGAGCCAAAACCTACTGCTATAACTTTTCCGTAATCGGCATAATGGTAATCTTTTTTCTCTTTAACAAAGAGAAAAGGGTCGCCACTATTTTTTGGTTCAGGATCGATCTTGGCTTCTACAGTGATTATTTCATCCTGAGGAACAGACGGATAATTCGTTGCTTTAGCTAAAGGAATGAAACTTGTAAATATTCTATAGGGAGTGTTGGAAGCATTATCGTAGCCTTTATCATAATAATCATTTGATTCTCCTACAGAGCCACCCCAGACCCAAATGGAACCGTCTTTTTTAACAGCTAAGCTATGTTGATTACAAGCGTAAATAGCTACTGCGTTATCGAGAACTCTGGTAAACTCTCTTACAAAACTCTCAGAACTTCCAGTTCCGACGCGTCCGCTTCCGTTATCTCCAACTCCATAAACGGTACCGTCATTTTTAAGAATGAGCGTGTATTGTTGACCTAAAGCCACATCTTTAACGTTATTTGTCACGTATTTTGGCTTAGAGACGGATTTATTATCGGTTGAGCCCATCCCGAGTTCATAAATAGTATTGGCTCCCCAAAGATAAAGCGATCCATCATTCTTAAGAGCAGCGGAATGCGTATCGCCTAAAGCTACTTTTTTTACATCATCTAAAATTTTTTCTGGAGTATCTGTAAAAGAATTTTCATCTTCGCCATTACCTAAACGGTAATGATAATTTACTCCCCAAGTATAAAGCTCGTTATTGTTTGTAATAGCTGCCATACACCGATCGCCTACACAGACGGATTTTACGTTATCCATTATTTTCCTGGCTTTATTCGTCAAAAGACTATCATGCGTGCCGTCTCCAAGCTGTCCAAAATTATTGAGCCCCCAAGTATAAAGAGAACCGTCTTTTGTGATAGCCGCACCGTTGTATTCTCCCATAGAGACTTGAGCTACGTTATCCAGTACTTTGTAAGGTTCGGCCGCTCGAATAGCGTAAGGTTTTCCTTCGCCATCACCCAATTGCCCAGACTCATTATGGCCATAAGTCCAAAGGGAACCGTCTTTTTTAATGACAGCTGTAGTATTCGTACCAGCGCTTACCTGTTCAACATCCGTTAAAGTCTTAACAGGGAAAAGTTCGTCCGGTAAATTATTATCGCCTTTACATAATTCGCCAAACCAGTTTGAACCCCAGGCCCATAGGTTGTTGTGATGATCTACAAAGGTAAAGTGATCCATGCCGACTGATATTCTCGATTCCAGTTCTTTATCGGTGTAATTAAATTCTGATGTGTCAGCAGCGATAACTGGACTTACGAGTAAAAGAATTGTAAGTAGAGTAAAAAGTACTTTTTTCACTATTGATAACTCCTCTAGTTTAGTTGATTAAAATTTAAATAAAATTATTTGCAATCCCACGGATTTGGTTAAGGATCAAGTTATTCAAAAATAACATCCGAAAATTTTTGAAAGAAATTGTACAGAGATTCAATGATTTTTTGTTTGATAGCGCTACGGTTCGTTTTTCCAAAACGGGGCATAGGAGGCATTACTTTCGTTATTTCGGATCCGAATTCTTTAAACTTCCCATCTTCAAAAGCCCGTTTCATAAAATCTTTAGTTTCTTCCGGTTTAAGCTTATTATCGACAATGATATTTTCTAATTCTTCATCCTTTTTTTCGTTTATATATGCTTCCCATTTTTCGTTGATATCGTCGCTAGCGTTGTACTTCTCAACAAATTCAATGATAAGCTCTTTTTTACTTCTTAAATTCGGACTGGAATCGACCGCCCGCTCAATATCTATTTTTAGATTTCTCCGGTACTCTTCATCTTTTGTTTTAGCAAAATTTTCGACTAATTCTAGAATTACGTCGGTCGTATAATTAGTCGTGTTAATGAGTTCGGTCTCAAAAATAAGATCGTCGAGAATGCTTTCTTTCTGATTTTTACTTCGATCGATTAAGTTATTTCGGGCATTAAGATAAGCACTCTTATAATCTTGAAACTCAGCTTCCGTAAGTTTTTTATCTTTTTCAAATTCTTCAAAGACGGATAAAACGTTCATGACTCTAAGGATACGGTTAAATAAGCCAATAAAGTTTCTTTCGTTTTCTTCACCGATTCCAATATCGTGGGGATCTGAAAACTGTTCTTTTAACTGTTCAATTAACTCAAGATATCCTGGATGGTACTTTTCTTTTTCATCTTTATAGCCATTTAAATAATCTTCGTAAGGTCTTAATAAAACGATGCTTTTTGCGTCTTTATTTCCGTATAGAGCTAGGGCCTCGTTGATTTCATCTTCTAGATCCCGAAAAGTTACGATATTTCCGAACGTTTTAACACTGTTTAGAATTCTATTAGTCCTTGAAAAAGCCTGAATAAGACCGTGCATCTTCACGTTTTTATCGATCCAAAGCGTATTTAAAAAGGGCGAGTCAAATCCGGTTAAAAACATATTATCGACGATCAGTATATCGATATCGCCATTTTTAACTCTTCTGGAAACGTCTTCATAATAAGCCTGAAAATTTTGTGAACCGGTATCAAAATTGGTTTTAAAGATTTCGTTATAATCCGCTATTGCACTTTCTAGAAAATCTCTAGAGACTTTATCAAGTTTTTCGGTATCGAGAGCTTCATCCGATATAAACTGATCGGATTCTTTTTCGTTGGGATTATAGCTAAAGATCGTAGCTATTTTTAGTTTGTCTTTTTTGTCTTTTTGGAGCCGTTTAAAGGTTTTGTAATACACCTGTGCCATCGGATTACTTGAAACGGCGAAGATAGAATTAAAGCGACCTCCAGGATTTGAGGAATGGCTACTTCTTTTAGTCTTAATATTAAAATTATCCAAAATATATTGAGCGATTTTTTCAATTCTGGTATCTGCTTCTAAAGCTTCCTTTTCTTCAATTGCTTCTACTTCTTTATCTTCAATATTCTCTCCGGTTTTAAGAGTATTGATCGTGTCAATTGAAAAGGGAAGAACGTTTTTATCTTCGATTGCGTCAATAATTGTATACGTATGAAGATTTGGGCCAAAGATTTCTTCAGTAGTTAAGTTTTTGGCTTTACCACCGGCGTTTACAGCAAAAATCGGAGTTCCGGTAAATCCAAACAAAGCGTATTTGTTAAATCTTTTTGTAATCGCATCATGCATCTCTCCAAACTGTGAACGGTGGCACTCATCCATTATCATAACGACATTTTGGTCGTAGATTGGATGCTTTTTATATTTCTGAACAAAACGGCTAAGTTTTTGAATTGTAGTTATTACGATTTTACTGTTCGGATCTTCAAGCTGTTGCTTAAGAACTTTGGTCGACGAATTACCGTTTGCGCTCCCTTTTTCAAAACGGTCGTATTCTTTTATCGTTTGACTGTCTAAGTCTTTACGGTCGACGATAAAAAGAACCTTGCTGATCTCATTATTTCCTAATTCGGTTGCAAGTTGAGAGGCTTTAAAGGAAGTTAAGGTTTTTCCAGAGCCTGTCGTGTGCCAAATATAACCTCTATTGTTGTCTTTTTCCCTAAAATTATTGTTGATGGCGTACCGGATTTTATCGATGATTTTTTCAGTCGCTGCAATTTGATAAGGCCGCATGACCAAAAGCTGATCCTCGGTCGTAAGAACGCAGTACTTAGTCAAGACATTCAGTAAGGTCCGTTTTGAGAGAAAATAATTTGTGAAATCTACGAGATCGGCAATTTTTTTATTTTTACTGTCTGTCCAGTAAGAAGTGAACTCGAAAGAGTTTCCTTTTTTCTTAACCGAAATTCGCTTGTTTTGATTATTTATGTGTTCCTGTCTGGTTGTATTACTATAATATTTTGTGAACGTACCGTTAGAGATAACAAAAATTTGAACGTATTCAAAAAGACCGCTGCCGGCCCAAAAAGAGTCTCTTTGGTAGCGGTCAATCTGGTTGAAAGCTTCGCGAATATCAACGCCTCGTCTTTTTAGCTCTATATGAACAAGAGGCAGTCCGTTTACAAGAATTGTTACGTCGTAGCGGTTTTTGTAATTTCCCCGGTCTTCTTTGTATTGATGGAGAACCTGCAGATTATTATTGAAGATATTGTCTTTATCGATCAGTCGTATATTTTTTGTCGTTCCTTCGTCGGTTTGAAGCAGTTGGATATAATCTTTTTGAATTATCTCGGTTTTTTCTTTAACTCCGTTTTTACTATTAGCTATAGTATTTCGATAAAAACGGTTCCATTCGTTATCTGTAAACTGATAGTCGTTTAGTTTTTCGAGTTGCTTTCTAAGATTTTCAACGAGAGCTTTTTCAGAATGAATGTCAATAAACTCGTAACCTAGATTTTTTAGCTGAGAAAGCATAGCCGTCTCGAGCTGTTCTTCGGTCTGATAAGAGATTCGGTTTTGTTTAATTGGAACGAATTCCGATACGACTGTATTGCTGTTAGATTTGGAGACTAAATCAAGTGTAGAATTATTCATCTTCGTCTCCAAAATCTAAGAGTTTATCGCGGTAGTATTCGTATTGTTTTTGGCGTAGATCGATTTCTTGTTTTAGTAAATTAATTAAATTATTTAAATTGTCTAAATTATTTACAATTTCTTCTTGTTTATTTAAGTTTACAACTGGTATCTTAAGATTTAAAATTACGAATCTACTTAAATGAGGAATTCCTGCCCCGTGTTTTTGATTCATTAATTTTTCTTGATTATTTTTTAAGAAATAGTAAATAAAACGGTTTAAATATTCATTTGATTTATTTTCTATTACAAAACAATCTGATCCGCCCCAAAAATTATCTTGTATAAAATTTACGAATCCTGCGGAAGCTCCCCCTTCGCTAATAATGATTTTATTTTTTTCAAAATTATATTTATTAGTATTTCCAGAAGGTTCTATTCCTCCATTAATATATTGATATTTTCCGTTTACTGTTATATCTTTCTTGTTTATTTGTTTTCCTCTATTTAAAGTTACAATTCGTTTTAAATCTAATTCATCTTTATTATTTAAATTCGAGAATAGAAAGGATAAGTAAAAATTAAACTGTTTTTCTCTCAACGTAAGTTCAGCTTTTAATGTATCGATTAATTCAGTAAAGTTGTCTAAAATTTTTATTATCGTATTTTGAGTTTTGGATGAAGGAATACAGAATTTTAGATTATTTAATATAGTTTTTGTGATTAGAGGTTGGCTACCTTGTTTCTTTAATCGGTTTAAATTATAGTTTTGGAGTTGATAATAAAGATACTTAAGTTTAATATTTGGGTTTGTTGTTAAAGATAAAGCGTTATCCGAAACCCAACATTTGTTTGATTCAATAAAAACATTTCCACAATTTACTCCTACTCTACCAACAACAATACAATTTTCAGAATTATAATCACTTACATAATCTAAAACGCCATTTCCACCATAAACTGGATAGCATCCTTTTCTTAAATGTTTATAATCTTTACCGTTTTTTATTTTAATATTTTTTTCGAGTTTATCTGTAGTCATTAATTTTAGATAAATATTAATTGGAGTGTCTGCTATGGAGACAGTCCCTTTATTAAGACGCAAAAATCAAAAGAATTATAATCAACATGTTAACCGCAAATAAATAGATTTAAAAATTGAAATTATATGGTTTTTATAAATGAAATTATTTTTTTTCTTAATTCATTCTCTTTGGCTACAATTTCTTCTAACTCTTTATTAACTGCTTCTATATCAATTTTTTCTCTGGTATCTTCTGGCTCAACGTAAGTAGAAACAGAAAGGTTATAATCTTCTTCTGCAATTTTATCGTTTGAAACTAATTGAGAAAGATATTTTACGTCTTTTCGTTTAGCGTAAAGATCATATATTTTTTTAATATCTTCTTGAGATAACTTATTCTTGTTTCCGCTTTTATAACAGTATTTTGAAGCGTCAATAAAAAGGATATCGTTATCGGTTTTATCTTTTCTAAAAACTAAGATACAAGTAGCGATTCCGGTTCCAAAAAACAGATTTGGCGGAAGTTGGATTACCGAATCAATAAAATTGTTATCTACTAAATATTGGCGAATCTTTTTTTCAGCACCACCACGGTATAATATTCCAGGAAAACAAACGATTGCCGCAGTCCCTTGTTCCGAAAGATAAGACAGAGCGTGTAGTACAAAAGCTAAATCGGCTTTAGTTTTTGGAGCTAAAGCTCCGGCTTTCGAAAAACGTTCGTCGTTGACTAAGACGGGATTATCTTTTCCTTCCCAGTGTAGGCTATAAGGAGGATTTGAAACTATTGCATCAAAAGGCTCTTCAAATTCATGCTGGGGATTTGTTAAAGTATCTCCGAGTTTTATATCAAATTTTTCGTATGAGACGTCGTGTAAGATCATATTCATACGACATAGATTATACGTCGTTAAATTAACCTCCTGGCCATAATAACCGCCTCTTATTTTTTTATCTCCAAAAAGTTTTTTAGCTTTAAGAAGAAGGGAGCCCGAACCACAAGCGGGATCGTAGATACCATTGATTTCTTCTTTTCCATGAGTAGCAATTAACGTGAGAAGTTCTGAAACTTCTTGAGGAGTATAATATTCCCCACCGGATTTACCCGCTTGGGAAGCGTACATGCTCATTAAATATTCGTAGGCATCACCGAAGGCATCGATATTATGATCTCTAAAACTTCCCAGTTCCAGGTCTCCAATACTCTTTAGAAGTTTGGCCAACCGTTCGTTACGTTCGATAACGGTACTTCCGAGTTTTCCGGAATTAAGGTCCAAATCATCAAAAAGTCCTTTAAAATCACTTTCACTCTCGGTAGCGGTACTGCTAGTTTCAAAACCTAAGAATATCTTTTCTAGGGTTTCATTCAAGTTTTTATCGTTGTCGGCATTTTTAAGAACATTTTCAAATAATTGACTGGGATATAAAAAGAAGCCCTTTTCATCAATTAAGTCTTGTCTGGTTTCTTTATCTATTATTTCATCGTCGAGTTGGGCATAGTCAAAATCAAGATCGCCAGCTTCTATTTCACCTTCATTAATATAATCTCTTAAATACTCACTAATAAAACGGTAAAAAAGCATTCCGAGAACGTACTGCTTAAAATCCCACCCGTCTACATTTCCTCTGAGTTCATCGGCAAGATTCCAAATGGTTTTATGTAATTCTTGCTGCTGATCTTTGTCTTTCATTTAAACTCCTTGATTTTCGATGCTATTTCTGTTAATGATTTTAGTTTAAAACGGGCTCTAAGATAAACTTAAAGCCCGTAAGTTACTATATTATATAGACGATAAATGCAACAACGAAATTTTACGAATAAACGTAGAAATCTGTAACCGTCCAGTTTTCACCCGAGCCAACAACCGTTGCTTCACAAACGGAATCGTAATCTGCTCCATACATATTTGTTATGGTACATTCAGCTTTTAAAAACCAACTTCCATCTGAGAGCTTTTCTTGAGCGATCATTCCCATTAAATAATGAAAGGTAAATCCATAAGGGTAAAGCTGCTCTCCGTAATTTTCAACGGCTTCGCTACCATAAGTACGCGCATCCAATTCTTCATCTTTTAGAGCCTTTTGGGCCTGGGCTTGTGCTGCTTGAGCTTCCTCTTCGGCTTGTTTTTGTTGTCTTTCCGCCTCAGCTTGGGCTTCTTGTTGAGCTTTTTGTTGGGCTTCTTCTTCGGCTTTTTGTTTTTGCTGTTCTAAGACCGAATCGATGTAACTAATGTCCCCGCCGCTTTCGGCACTGGTTTCCATTGTCCAGATAGCGTTTTTTCCTTTAAAAGTAAAAAGAATTCCGTCTATTTCCGGACTGTTTGGAGTAGAAATCGTAATCATGTCCTGAATCGGCGTTCCTTCTAGAGTCACCAACGTTTCATCGCTTTCGTTTATATAAGTATTTTCATCGCCATAGCGGTAGCGAAAATCTTCCCAGGGAATTTCGGCTTTTTCGCCTTTTTCCGGGATGAATTTATAAGAAAAGTAAAAATTATCTTGGTCTCTTTTAAAGCCAGTAATAGCTAACGTTCCAAACTGATAATCGGCGGTCTCTCCGATTTTATATTCTGTTGCATTGTTTGTACTGCAGCCAAATAGTAGAAGGGAGATAAGAACGCCGAAAAACAAGAATTGTAGTTTTTTCATATAATCTCCTAGATTCGGTCTATATCCTTAAAGAGCTGGCTCTTATAGAATGAAAATTGTTTTTCGGTCAAAGTAATTTCTTGTTTAATAAGCTGCATTAACGAAAATAGGTCTCTAAGCGGTTTTATGACTTCATTTTGTTCTTCATTAGGAACTAGTGGAATTTTATAGTCTAAAATTTGTCTAGCTAAAAGCTTTTTAAGAACCATTTGACCTATTATTTTTTTTACATAATTCTTAAAAATGGGACTATTGAGGTAATGAAAAAGAAATTCTCCGTCTAGTTCCTTACTTCTTAAATCAGCCATAAATCCGCTAAAAGTTATATTTAAGTCTTCATTAATTAAAGCAACTTTTCCGACGTGTTCGCTACTTCCACTAACGGTATTAATTAGTACGTCGCCTCTTTTGAGCCATGATTTTTCTTTAATTGGAACGTCAACTTTTACTTCTTCAATAGAGTTTAAATCGTGAATACCATATAAATCGATATTACCTGCGTTTAATACTTTGATATTTTGTGTATTACCGTTTTGATCTTCGTGTAATTTATGAAAAACTAAGCCTTTGTTAAGATCAACGATTTTTTTAAGTTTTACTGTTGGATATGCCTTTGAAAGTTTTTTAAAAATGAGTTCGGCGTAAAAATCGTACTGAAGTTTTCTTAATTTGAGTTCAGCTTCTAAAGTAGTGAGAAGTTGAGAAAAGCAGTCGAGGATTTTAATGACTTCTTCTTGTCTTGATATTTCGGGATAATTAATTACGATTTTTTCGAGATCTTTTTTATTTACGCTAGGAATAGGCTCTCCCCGTAAAATTTTATCTATGGCTTTTTTCTCTTCTAACCAATAAAATAGATATTTATTGGAGAGTTCGGTTTCGTCTAAGCTCTTAAGTGAATAAGCTAAAGGACCGAGCCAGTAGTCCTTGGTGTGGTAGACCAAAGATCCGGTTCCGCCTTTTCCTCTAGCGGGAGTCGTGATACTGTCTTTTGTTCGATTGCTCGCTGTAGTAAAACCTGAGCTTTTTAGACCGGCATTGAAAAACTCGAACTCTCCATTTTCATTTAATCCGTTCGGATTACTTCCTAATGTAATCTCAACTATTTCTTTAAGTTGTTTTTTTCTCAATATTTCCTCCTGTGAAAATTAATTTATTTTTCCAGTTTAGGATTTTTCATTTAAGTCATTTTGTTTTTTTCCTCCTTTTTATTTAGAATAATTTATACATCTTGTTCTTTTGTTTATATAAATTTTTCTATTTTTAGATAAAACTATAAAAAAGAACAAAGTGTATAATTAAACGGTTAAAAAAATAAAAAGTGAGTAGTAAAGTACCACTAGTTCACTTACCTTTATTTTATCATTCGATTGTGAAAAATAAACTGTTTATTGATTGATTGTTTAATTTAATCTCAAACTTTGGATAGGTTTTTTCGATAAAATCCAAAATTTTTTCGATTACATAGTTGTTTTTAAAAAATCTTGTGCCTATAATCTTGTTGTAAATCAAATCTAGAAAAAGGAGGGAAAAGCGAAGAGAAATTAGTTAGTATTATATCTTATTATTAATAGGAGTATTGTTAGATTGGTTTTAATCGTTAATGTTGGCGGCCTATTGAAGAAGTACGGTCGATCGGTTTGTTTATAGTAATTCTTTGTTTGATGTTATCTTAAAACAGACGAGTCCGGTAAGTTACCTTTAATCTACGCTTTTGTTTTAATGCCGGTTGGCTTCGCTTTTGTTTAGAAAGACCGAAAGGAAAGCCTATTCCAGCAAAAAGGGAAATCTTACCCGAACTCTATGCTTAATCATAACCGTAATTACCGGATTTGTCTTGCTTTATTTACCACTTTTTATGCTTTTTCGATTTCATACGTTTTTGAAGAGAAGGGCTCTTAACATTAGAGAGTTTTCTTTTCTACCGGTCTTTAGTTATCTCGGTTTTATTATTTTATCTACCTGATGTGAAAGAGGTCATTGTGATCAAGTTAACTTGCTCGTCTTTAGAAAAATGAAACGAGTATTATTCAACTCATGAAGTTTAGTTCAACTTTTTCTTTGACGAGTTAACGGTTATATAAAAGCTTTGAAAGTTTATTTTGACTCGAGGCTGCAACATCGTTATTCACCTTTGACTATAAATACTCAGTCGGCCTAATAGCAATAATTCGAAAGTCAGATTGAGATTATTCTTTCTAGCCAACAATCCAGTTTTTCTACTTCATTGGTCATAATTTAATAAACCGCAGTTTTTAACCGTAAGATCGAAAAAACAAAGTTCATTAATCTAGTAATAAGCCAGTGCTATAACTAGGAAGATTCTATAAAACGGAAAGTTAAAGCAACCTATTACAGAATAGTGAAGATCAACGTATAAGCGAAAGAGAGATTTTAATATTAAATCAAGAAGATGTAGTAGACAAAAGGTAAGGTATATTAAATTTTCCGATTTTAAGATGTGAAATATACTAAATATAGTAATTCAGATCCCAAGATCATACTGGATATACCATGATTTTTCAAAGTAAAGTTTGGAAAATTTTTTTAAACCTTTTGTCGGTCAAATCTCAAGAAAGGTATTTAAATTTAGAAAAAATATGAAGTTATATAATGAAAGTTCCCGTCTTAAGGAGCTAGCAATCAGAAAGGAGAACTTAGTATAGCTAGAAAACCGGAACTTAGATTTTCTCTTCCAGCAGAAGTAAAAAGAGCTTTTCAAATAGTTTGTAATTGTTATGGTATTACCCCTAGCAAAGTTCTTAATCATTTCACACTTCTCTTTACTAAAAAATTTGCTTCTAGAATTGTTAAGTTAGCAGAAGAACAAGGCATACTTGAAAAAGATGATTTCAGTGATAAAAATACCACTAACTTAGAAGAAGAAACGGAAGCTTTTTTGAGACCTAATAATTTAAACGAAGATCCTGTTTCTAAATCATCGGAAACTACGTCAGTTGATATTAATAATAAAGATGTGGCTTCTAAAAACGTAGAAGAAGGTGACTTTGGTAACTGTTTAACGGGCTTAGAAGAAGTTCGTAGCGGTCCTAAACCTAAATTTTATGTAGATGAAGACGATGAAAATATTATAAATATTATATTTGATTAAAAGACAATAATCCTTGTGGGAAAGTCGTTTATACCTAATATAATTCTTTAGATCAGCTCGTTTTGGGAAAATGGTATTTCACTTCGTTGCAATTATGATTAGCATAGAAGGCACGAATTTGAAATACCATTTTTTTTGACGATATTCTGCAGATTCTATTGTGACTTTAAATAAAAGTTGAAAATTCAAAAGAAAGAAGAAGAGGGTTTTTCACTGCTAACTTAGAACGTCTATAGTAATATTTATTCGACTTTCTTTAGACA
>CANRHG010000019.1 GCA_947630385.1 uncultured Eubacteriaceae bacterium | reverse complement strand
ATTGAACTCGTTTAGAAGGGCTTTGTAAGAAGTCCTTTTTTTATTATGGAACAAGAACCGATTATTTCTATCAAAGATCTCGACTTCCAGTATCCGGGGGAAGAAGGAAAAGAACCGGTCAAAGCCTTAGAGGACATCTCCCTTGAGATCAAACCGGGAGAGTTCGTCGGCATCATCGGCCACAACGGTTCGGGTAAATCGACGCTCTCAAAACTTCTAAACGCGATACTGCTTCCCACCAAAGGCGATATCGAAGTCGGTGGAATGAACACGAAAGACCAGTCCCATCTTTGGGACATCCGAAAAACGGCCGGGATGGTCTTTCAAAACCCGGACAATCAGCTCGTGGCTACGATCGTCGAAGACGACGTGGCCTTTGGGCCGGAAAATCTTGGGATTCCGTCCGAGGAGATTAGAAGGCGGGTCGACGACTGTCTTGAAACCGTAGGAATGAGCGACTTTAAGCGAAGTGAGCCGAACAATCTATCGGGCGGTCAAAAGCAGCGCGTCGCGATCGCCGGGATTTTGGCGATGCAACCGGAGTGCCTGATCCTCGACGAACCCACGGCCATGCTCGATCCGTCCGGACGTAAGGAAGTCATGAAAACGGTCAAAGAACTGAATAAAAAAGAAGGACTTACGATTTTACACGTCACCCATTTTATGGACGAACTCATCGACGCGGACCGTATTATCGTACTTGACGGCGGTAAGATCGCGCTTGAAGGAAAACCCAAAGAAATATTCTCACAGGTCGATAAACTTAAGGAAATCGGACTCGACGTTCCACCGATGACGGCTCTGGCCCACGAACTCAACGAATCCGGACTGGAACTTCCCGAGGATGTTTTATCGATTGATGAGATGGTAGAGGCCTTATGCCAATAGAAATCAAAGACCTATCGCACACCTACGGCAAGGATACGCCTTTTGAGTATTCGGCCCTTAAAGATATCTCCCTTGATATTGACGATGGGGAGTTCGTCGGACTCATTGGGCATACGGGATCGGGTAAGTCTACGTTTATTCAACACCTAAACGGTCTTTTAAATCCGACTTCCGGGACGGTTGTCGTCGATGGGCAGGACATCTTTAACGCTTCTAAAGAAGACAAATATAAAAACCGACTAAAGGTCGGGCTCGTCTTCCAGTATCCGGAAAGCCAGCTTTTTGAAGAGACGGTTTTTAAAGACGTGGCCTTTGGACCGAAAAATTTAAACTTAAGCGAAGAAGAAATTGAGGCACGAGTTAAAGACGCGCTAGAATCGGTCGGGCTAGACTATCAGACCTATAAAGATAAATCCCCGTTTGAGCTCTCCGGAGGGCAGATGCGACGGGTGGCCATTGCCGGGGTTTTAGCGATGCGACCACAGGTGTTAATTCTCGACGAACCGACGGCGGGTCTTGATCCCCAAGGACGAAATGAGATCTTAAGGCAGATCAAAGACTACCACGAAAAAAATGGGACAACGATCGTTCTCGTCAGTCACAGCATGGAAGACGTAGGTAGACTGGCCGATAAGGTTCTCGTCTTAAACAAAGGGGAAGTCGCCTTTTTTGACAAGCCGGAAAACGTATTTGTCCAGACCGAAGAACTCGAAAAAATCGGTCTTGCCGCCCCGCAAATCACCTATTTAATGAAAGAGCTAAAGAAGAAGTATCCGGACATCAACGAAAAGATCTTTACGATCGAAGAGGCCAAAGAGGAGATATTAAGGCACGTAAAAAATGTTTGAAAATATTACGATCGGTCAATATTATCCGGTCAATTCGTTCGTTCACAATCTCGACCCCAGAATTAAGATCTTATTTACGTTTGTCTACATTATCATGCTCTTTTTCGTTGATAACGTCTGGGGTTACATGGCCGCGCTGATCATTCTAATGATCATGATCGCCGTCTCTAAAATACCGCTTGGATATACCCTGCGTGGGATACGGGCGATCCTAGTGATCATACTGATCACGGTCTGTTTAAATATTTTCATGACGCCGGGTACGGTCATTTGGTCCTGGGGATTTTTACACATCACGATCGAAGGGATCCGTACGGCAGTGATGATGGCGGTCCGGCTGGTATTTTTGGTCGTAGGTACAAGTCTACTGACGCTCACAACGGCTCCGATCGATCTTACCGATGGACTGGAGTTTTATTTAAGCCACATTCCGTTTATTAAGAAATATAGCCACGAGCTTTCGATGATGATGAGTATCGCTCTACGTTTTATCCCAACGCTCATGGACGAGACCCAGAAAATCATGAAAGCCCAAAAGGCCAGAGGTGCCCAGTTTGAGACGGGAAGTCTGATCGAACGCGCCAAAGCCATGGTCATGATCTTAGTTCCTCTTTTCGTCTCCGCTTGTAGACGGGCCGACGAACTGGCTACGGCGATGGAAGCCCGGTGTTACCGCGGCGGAACCGGACGGACGCGGATGAAACAGCTCGTGATTCAACGTAACGATAAACTGACCTGCGTCTTTATGGTGGTGATGGTCATCGTCTTATATGGGACCCGGTTTTTACCAGATATCTTTTTTTGATGAAAAACATCTGTCTTGAGCTGGCTTATAAGGGGACGGCTTACGCGGGCTTTCAGTCCCAAAAAAACGCGCTGGCTATAGAAGACGTCTTAAAAGACTCACTGCGGGAAAACAAGGTGGATTTTGAGCGTTTTACGGCCGCGGGAAGGACCGACGCCGGCGTTCACGCGAGAAAACAAGTCGTAAATTTCTTTACGGATACTTCTATACCTCCAAAACGTATCGCCTTAGCGCTTAATACAAAACTGCCCGCAGACGTACGGATTTTAAGAAGCTTTGAGGTCGGACCAGACTTTCATTCGCGTTACAGCGCGCTTGGAAAACACTACAATTATAAAATCTATCTTGGGGAGATCTTAGATCCTTTTTACAACGAATACGCCTGGCATTTCCCCCATAAGATCGAACGGGAACTTGTTTATCTGGGAGCGAAGAAACTAGCGGGAAAACACGATTTTGGAGCCTTTAAAGCCAGTGGCTCGAGCACTAAGACCACTTTCCGTGAGATCTACGGAATCTTTCCACACTTTGGGAACAATACGCTTGAGATCGATTATATCGGTTCCGGCTTTTTGTACAATATGGTCCGAATTTTAACCGGAACGATCCTAGAAGTAGCCAGTAAAAAACACGACCGGACAACCTTTGACGAAGTCTTTTTAAATCCGGTTAGAGATAGCGCGGGTATAACGGCCCCACCCCAGGGACTGTTTTTAGAGGATGTTTTTTACGATAAAGAAGAGCTTGGACAAAAAGTAAAATCGCTTCAAAATTTAGAGTGATAAAAAGGCAGAAAAAATTTGGGATTTCAAAAAATTTAAATTGACATCCCTATTAGTAAAGCTTAAAATAAAAAAGATGTCCTTGTGAGCTTATTCATTGGGACTTGTTTTTTTTCGATTGCAGTACGGAACCGGTTTTTCAAATCGAGCTTCTGCAGCAATTATTTAATGCCTTATTAACTTTTAAAGGAGAATTTATGAACCCGAAAACCACAATTTCGGCTAAAGCTTCTGACTTTGATCGGAAATGGTATCTAATTGATGCAGAAGATCAAATCTTAGGAAGGTTAGCCACTCAGATTGCCGATATCCTGAGAGGGAAAAACAAGGTTAATTTTACTCCCCACGTTGACTGTGGCGATTATGTTATCGTCATCAACGCGGATAAAGTTCAACTGACCGGGAAAAAACTCGACCAGAAAAAATATAAGAGACATTCCGGATACCTCGGCGGATTAAAGGAAACATCCGCGAAAGAAATGTTGGAAAAACACCCAGAACGTGTGATCGAACATGCCGTTCGTGGAATGTTACCGAAAAACAAGTTACAGAAAAAGTTTATGAACAAATTGAAAGTTTACAGTGGAAACGAACATCCGCACGAAGCACAACAGCCGGAAGTTCTTGAAATCGTGACCAAAGGGAGTCAGTCATGAAAATACAGTATTTAGGAACAGGAAGAAGAAAGACCTCCGTAGCCAGAGTTCGCTTACTCCCGGGTGATGGTGAATTTATCATCAACGGACGTCCAATCGATGATTATTTTAAAGGCTTAGATACTTTAAAAATGGTCGCAAAGCAACCACTTAACCTCACGGATACGGCAAACCAATTTGACGTGATCGTAAACGTCAAAGGCGGCGGTTTTACCGGACAATCCGGTGCCATTCGTTTGGGGATTTCTAGAGCTTTGGTAGAAGCCGACCAAAACCTTCGTCCAGTTCTCAAGAAAGCTGGTTATCTGACTAGAGATGCGCGCATGACCGAACGTAAAAAATACGGTCTTAAAAAAGCTCGCCGCGCACCACAATTTTCGAAGCGTTAATATAAGTTACAGAATTTCTGTAACTTTTTTTATTTTATGGGTGAAAACGTTTTAAATGGAAAAAAGAGATCTTACATACGACAACGAACATAACTTAAAACTAGATATTTTTTATCCCGATGAATTAAAAAAGGCCGGTCCTACGATCGTTTTTATTCACGGAGGCGGATGGGTAGGAGGCGATAAGGCCAGTGGGGAAGAAAGTTTTTGGAAATCTTTTACAAACGACGGATTTGTAGTCGTATCCCTGAACTACCGGATCTTTCCGCAGGCCATCTATCCGGAGAGTATTTACGACGTCAGTAGGGCACTAAAGTTTTTAAGGGAGAATTCCGAAGATTTAAATATAGATAAAAATAACGTCATCCTCTCTGGTCACTCAGCCGGAGCTTATCTTGCTTTGATGAACGCCTTAAGAGAGGATCTTAAAAAAGAAAGTGGGATCTATCCAGTAGCCTGTATCAGTTTTTACGGACCGCTTGATTTTTTGGCCGGGAAAAAACAGATCACAAAATCCCTCATCGATCGTATTCGTTATAAGCACGCACTCGATCTTACCCAGTTGTATCTCGGAAAACACCTTAAAAACGCATCAGATGCTTTCTTGATAAAAGCTTCACCGGTTTATTATCTTAATGAAAAAACCCTGCCGATTTTGTTTCAGCAGGGTATGAGAGATCATTTAATTCCGAGTGCCCAGACAAAAAGTCTGATGACACAACAGCGTGAGACCGGAAACGATCAAATAACGATTGAACTTTTTAAAAAGGCCGGTCACGGTTCAAAAGAATTCTTCACCGATTCTAATCGACGACGTGTACTAAGCTTTCTTCAGAACCATATTCATTAGAAACATTGGTTTCGTTCCGTATAGTTTCGCTCTGGGACGACTCATCGTAGGTAGAGTTTTGTTCTGTAGATTCGCTATTAGTACCATCTTCGGTCGAGTCTTGATTCGTTCCCGAATCAGTGTCTCCCGACGGCTCCTGGGTATCGGTTTGATCGCCGGAATCCGTATCAGGACTTGAAGTCGTGTCATCGGTAGGCTCTTGCGGTGTTGTATCCGTACTAGGCGTACTTGGTCGTGAGTCCGTAGATTGATCGTTCGATGGTTGAGAGTCATTTGACGGCGGTTCAGAGTAATAATTGTTTTCTTCGTAATTGTTTCCGCCACTGTTTTCGGAACCGCTTTGTGAGTTCCGGTTCGGCCTGGAAGAAGACGGTGTTTGCTGTTGCACCGTAGCATCTTGTTTCTTTTGAGTATCGCTTTGGTTATTTGAACTAAAAGCTATAAAAAACCAGGCAAAACAGAGAATTACGATTAAAGCAATCAGACCTATAATTATATACCGGCTATAGTTTTTATGAGGTTGTTCTGCCGCCTCAGCAGCCGGCTCTTGCGGAGGTTGTCTCGTAGGTGTTGGCGTTTCGATCGGTTCTTCGGTGAAAAGATCCTGAGTAAACCTTTCGTTTTCGTCCTCGTCCGGTCCTTTCTGGTAATTTTTATCAAAAGATTCGATGTCTTCCGTTTTTTCTACGGGTTCCTCGGAGAAGAGAGATTCCGTATCTAAGGGTTGCGTCTCCTCTTCTTGTGGGGAAATCTCATCCAGTGGTTTTGTTTTCCCGTAGGAATTGTTAATATTTTCTATGCTTTGATCCGTATCTAAATCTTCATCATCTGAGATATTAGAAGAATCAAGAATAGGTTTGGAAAATAGTTTATCCATAGTATTCGTGATTTTATCAGTTTAATTTTTTCCTAGCAAGCCTTCGATTTATTAGCTAATTTACCCAAAATGTAAGTTTCTTATTTCCTTTCATCGATTTAAAAAAAATTACACTCTTGATAAATTTTCAACCCCCTTAACCCCACTTTTTGTATTATCATAAATTTGAACAAAATCGGTATTACGCTTTTAATCATAATATATAGATTAATAGCGGTGATACCTATTTTTTTCAATTTATTAATGTGTTAGAAATCAAATGAAAAAAACGATATGTGAACTATTTGCAGGTGTTGGGGGCTTTCGAGTTGGATTCGACAATCTTAATTCAGGTTGGGAAACTGTTTGGTTTTCTCAATGGGAACCTGGAGCTAAAAAACAATGGGCTCATGATTGTTACGTCAAACATTTTGGAAATAGTGAAGATCTTAATAATGAAATTCATACAAACGATGACATAGCAATCGTTGATAAAGATAGCATCCCTAATCATAATTTATTAGTTGCTGGTTTTCCTTGTCAGGATTACAGCGTTGCTCATACTCTAAATACAGCTAAAGGAATTGAAGGTAAAAAAGGTGTTTTATGGTGGCAGATTTATGATACTTTGCTTTCTAAAAAACCTAAATTTTGTTTATTTGAAAATGTAGACCGCTTATTAAAATCACCGGCTAAGCAACGAGGTAGAGATTTTGGAGTGATGCTCACTTGTCTTAATCAATTAAATTATTCGGTTGAATGGAGAGTAATAAATGCAGCCCAATATGGTGCGGCTCAACGTAGAAGAAGAGTTTTTATCTTTGCTTATGATAATGATACAGTTTACGGAAAAACAAAATCAAAACTCTCAGCGGAAGATATTATTACTTCAGAAGGAATATTTGCTAAGGCTTTTCCGATTTTAAACAATGAGGCTATCGAAGAAATTTCTATCCCTGATAGTGTAGAAGACGTAAGTGATTATTTTTCTTTTCCTTTTAAAAATTCAGGTTATATGAGTAATGGAATAATTTATACAACCAAAATAGAAGAAAGGGAAGAAGAACCTATTTGCCTAAGAGATATTGTAGAAAATAATGTAGATGATTCTTTTTTTATTTCTCAAGATAAATTAGATAAGTGGACTTACCTAAAAGGATCTAAAAAAATCAAGAGAACGTCAAAAAGTGGTCATGAGTATTATTTTAGTGAAGGTTCTATGGCTTTTCCGGATCCCTTAGATAAACCAGCAAGAACTATGTTAACTAGTGAATCTACTTTAAACCGTTCTACTCACGTTATATCAGACTTAGATTCTGGAAAGTTAAGATTATTAACTCCCGTAGAAGCTGAAAGATTGCAGGGATTTAATGATAACTGGACAAATACTGGAATGCCGCAGAGGATGCGTTATTTTTGTATGGGGAATGCATTGGTTATACCAATCGTCACAAGAATAGGGAAAATAATCGACGAAATTTTTGAATCTGAAATTTAAAAGATTTTAGTGGTTCTGTTATGGATTTCGATAAAATCAATGAAATAAGAAAGGATTTATATACCAGAGCTTCAAAAATAAAAGGAATTCCGTTTAAGGAAATTGATACAAATCAACGACTAAAGACCGGTAAAGGTGGAATCGGAAATTTAGTGGAGGAATGGTTTGGAATAAAGCCAAATAATCGTTCTGAACCAGACTTTGTTGAAGCTAAAGTTGAACTTAAGGTAACTCCTTATCGTAGAAATAAAAATGGAACAGTTCGTGCTAAAGAAAGACTTGTTGCAAATATGATTGACTATATGAAAGAAGTCGATAAAACTTTTGAAACAAGTTCTTTTTATGAAAAATGTAACACCATTTTATTTATGTTTTACGAGAACCGACCTGAAGTTGATAAATCTGAATTTTTTGTGTCGGATGTTGTTTTGTTTCAATTTCCTGACGAGGATTTAGAAATAATCAAAGATGATTGGGAAAAAATAATTGACAAGATAAGAGAAGGTAAAGCTCACGAATTAAGTGAAAGGGACACTTTATATTTAGCTGCAAGTACTAAAGGGGAAAATAGAAATAGCTTAAGAAAGCAACCTTATTCAGATAAGTTAGCTAAACAAAGAGCTTATTCTTTAAAAGCCTCTTATATGACTCAATTGTTAAATAATTATATTTTTGGTAAAAAAGAAAGTCCAAAAATAATAAAAGATGTTTCTGCTTTAAAAGATAAGTCGCTTGAGGAATATATCATTGAAAAAGTAACTCCTTATTTTGGTAAAACTCAAAATGAATTAGCTAAGCTCTTCGAAATAAAAAGTTCTCCTAAAAATCTAAATGAAATGATAATAGCAAGAATATTAGGAGTTGACGGGAAAATATCCAAAACTGATGAGTTTAAGAAAGCTAATTTATTACTAAAAACGGTTAGAGTACAATCTAATGGAAAAGTTAAAGAAAGTATGTCTTTTCCAACAATCGACTTCCTAAAATTAAGCGAAGATACTTGGGAAGAATCTGATTTTTACAATTATTTGAATTCAAAACGTTTTTTGTTTGTGATTTTCAAAGAGAATGAAGAGAAAGAGTACGTTTTCAATAATATTCAATTTTGGAGTATTCCAGAGAAAGATATGAACGAAATAAAGCGTGTTTGGGAAAGAACTAAAGAAATCGTGAATCAAGGAGTGATCTTTGAAGAAAAAAATGGAAAAACCCATAACAATCTTCCTAAGCAAAGTGAAAGCCCAGTTTGTCATGTAAGACCGCATGGAAGTAATAAAAATGATACTACATTACTACCTAATGGAGATCTAATAACTAAACAATGTTTTTGGTTTAATAACGATTATATTAAAAAACAAATTGAAGTAAAAGAAAATTGATTTAAGCTTCGATTAAATATTTACAGATGAAACATCCAAAAAAATTGGAAACAACTCCAGAGATCAGCAAAAGAATGGCAAATGTTAAATTGAAAAACGGTACTGCAGAAGTTATGTTAGCAAAGGAACTCTGGAAAAATGGTATAAGGTATAGAAAGAATTATCGAAAGTTACCAGGCTCCCCAGACATAGCTATAACTAAACAAAAAATCGCTGTATTTGTAGACGGCGAATTTTGGCATGGCAAAGACTGGGAAATCAAAAAAGAAAAATTAAAAAATAATAGAAAATACTGGATTGAAAAAATCGAGGAAAATATAAAACGAGACAAAAGAGTTAATACACTATTGATTGAAAATGGTTGGAAAGTCATAAGATTCTGGGAGACCGAAGTCTTGAAAGATTTAGATAATTGTGTAAAAGAAGTCTTAGAATTATTGTCTCGGTAAATTCTTAAATTATTTTAACTCAAAGTTTGAAGTTATTACAATACAAATATAGAGATTATTGAACGACAGGTTCAATAATCTCTATATTTATATTGTAATAGCTTCAGAAGAGCTGGGCGACCCGTTTTTACAATGAGATTTTTCTAAACATCGACGAAGAGATCTTTCACGACCTCTATTCGGATAATATTTCCAGGCCAAACACGCCGGTCAACGTTCTGTTCGGCTCTCTTCTTATAAAAGAACTCTTTGCGCTCACGGACGAGCTCCTTGAAAACTTAAAGTGGAACGAACTCTTCCGCAGGGCGGTGGGACTGACCAGTCGGGACAGGGTCCCTTCTGAAAGAACATTCACACGGTTTCGAACGGCAACTTACGAGTTTGAAAAACAGACCGGCCGGGACCTGATCCACGAAGCGCTAAAGCCGCTCTTCTCTCATCTCCAGGACGTCATGGAATGCGACAAAAACATCCGGCGCATGGACTCCTTTACGATTGCATCTAACATCCGTAACCTCTCGAGACTGGGCATCCTCTACGAAGCCAACCATCTGGTCCTAAAGGAACTCGACAGCAAGAAGGTTAAGATCCCGGAAGAGCTTTCCCACTATCTTAAAAAAGACGATTACAACGCTCTTTTTTACTGGGACCGTGAAAAGTTAAGCTACGAACAAAAAAGCGAACTCCTCGCGGGAGAAACCGTCAAGGTTCGAAAGCTTTCCGAAGAAAACGGGCTTAACTCCGAGGCTGCCGCTTCTCAGGAGCGCGTCTTTCACGAACAACTCATCCTCGACGGCGGGAACTACCGCCTTCGTAAGAACAAGGAAGAAGGCCTGAACTCGACGACGGTCAAGTCGCCCCACGATCCGGACGCCACTTACCGCAAAAAAGCGGGGGTGGATCATGTCGGTTACGCCGCCAACGTCAGCGAAGTAGGCGGTGAGGATGGTTCCATGATCGAAGACTACGCCTTTGACCAGAACACGAAAAGCGACGTGAAGTTTTTGGAAGACTACTTAGAAAACGAGCCGGTCCACGAAGAGGACGTCGATCTCATCACCGACGGCGGCTACGCTTCGGAAGAACTTTCCAAAAAGGCAAAGCAAAAGGGGATCACGCTCACGACGACGGCACTGACCGGGAAAAAGCCGGACGAGTTTAAGGCGGATTTTGAGTTCGACGAAGACGGAAAAATGACCACCTGTCCAAACGGAAAAACTCCGCTGAAGGCTTCCGTCTACAAAAACGGACAATGCCGGGCCGTCTTTGACCAGTCGGTCTGCAAAGATTGTCCCCACAAAGACAAATGTAACCCCAAGCCCCAGAAAGAAACCAACGTCGTTATGGTCTCTAAAACCGGCACGGACCGCGCAAAGTTCTCGAAAGATCAAAAAGAAGAAGCGTTTCATAAAAAACAAAACTTTAGAAACGGGGTCGAGTCCATCCCCTCGATGATGCGGAACAAGTACAGCGTCGACAAAATGCCCGTCCGGGGGAAGATTCGTTCAAAAATCCTCTTTGGCTTTAAAATGGGCGCTTTGGCGTTTAGTAAATTTGAAGCCTTCGTAAAGCGTAAATTCTCTCCCCAGCCTCAGTGCGCCTAAAATCAGGGAAATGACCTAAAAAGGAACCAAAAGAAAGGTTCCGGGAGGTTGTTTAGAGGTAGAACCGCTCCTTTTTCTTCTTCGATTTCTCAAATTTGATTTTTCTCACTTTAAAATTAACTATTCTCTTATCTAAGACCTATTTTTTTCTTTATTTTGTCTAGCACATCAATATAATCTATTATGAAGATAGAATTTCATTAAATAACTTTAGAAATTTATCTCAAACTATTGTAAACTATATTTTTCTCAAAAAAAGTTTACGATAAACTTTTTAAGGTTTTATATAAACTTTCTTCGGTTTACGTAAACTCTATTTTTGTTTATATAAGTTAAAGATCAATCAAAATTCATAGTATTAAGAAAACTCGTTAGTTTCAGAGGATGAAATTTCTACTGTTAATAAATATTCCAATAAAAAAATTCGATAGTGATATAATTGTTTGGGCAATTTATTAAATTACTGTACTTTCAAAAGATGATTCACTTTCCTAATCACCTTTATTTTTCTGCTTTAAACAGATTAAAATTTCTAGACAATAAACTTAATCAAATTTATGGATGAAAAAATAATCAACATAGCTGTAATCGCCCACGTCGATGCGGGAAAATCAACGCTTGTAGACGCTTTTCTCAATCAAAGCGGAGTTTTCCGCGAAAACCAGGAAGTTGTCGACTGCGTAATGGATTCGAACGCCTTGGAACGGGAACGTGGGATCACGATCTATTCCAAAAACTGTTCGATCATGCACGACGGGGTCAAAATAAACATTGTAGATACACCAGGCCACGCGGACTTTTCTTCCGAAGTGGACCGGATCTTAAAAACCGTCGATACGGTTGTTCTTCTTGTCGATTCTTCCGAAGGACCGATGCCCCAAACCCGCTACGTTCTTAAAAAGTCGTTAGAGCTCGGTCTAAAACCAATTTTATTTATCAACAAAATTGACAAAAAAGACGAAAGGGCCGAAGAAGTCGTTGACGAAGTCTTCGATCTATTTATCGAACTCGGGGCCAACGACGAGCAACTTGATTTTCCGATCCTCTATGGTGTAGCCAAAGATGGCGTGGCCAAAAATGAAATGAACGAAAACAGTACGGATCTAACCCCTCTGTTTGATACGATCCTTGAAAGAGTCGGGGATAATGAAGTCGACAGTGAAGCACCGCTGCAACTTCAGATCTCAACTTTGGCTTACGACGATTATATCGGCCGTCTTGGAATCGGAAAGATCTACGCCGGAAAAATTGAAAAAGGGCAAAAGGTCGAAGTCTGTAAACGGGACGGGACCAAATCGGTTGAGAAGGTCAGTCAGGTTTTTGTCTACAAAGGCCTTAACCGTGTTGAAGTTCCGGTCGCTTACGCCGGCGATATCGTAGTCGTATCCGGGATTTCGGATATCTCAATCGGGGAGACGATCGGAGAGGTCGACAAAGTCGAACCGATGGAGATGATCAACATCGAAGAACCGACGCTGAGTATGAACTTTTTAGTCAATACCTCTCCGTTTGCCGGACAATCCGGTAAATACTTAACGACCCGTCATTTAAGGGACAGGCTAAAAAGGGAGTTAGAAGTCAACGTAGGTCTAAAAGTAGAAGAACTTCCCAACACCGTCGAAGGCTTTAAAGTCAGCGGCCGGGGCGAACTTCATTTGTCAATCCTACTTGAAAACATGAGACGGGAAGGTTATGAGATCGGCGTCAGTAAGCCGGAAGTCATCTTAAAAAAAGATGAAAACGGAAAGCTTTTAGAGCCCGTCGAAGAGGTTTTGGTCAACGTACCGGATTCGTATTCAGGGACGGTGATCTCAAAACTTAATATTCGTAAAGGTATGCTCCTGGAGATGAGTAGCGAAGATGGTTGGACGACGCTCAACTTTGAGGTTCCGACAAGAGGCCTTCTCGGTTATCAAAACGAATTTATCAACGATACCCACGGCGAAGGGACACTCGTACGGCATTTTAAAGATTTTAAGCCGTACGTCGGAGAGCTTCCAAAGCGTCAAAACGGAGTTCTTATTTCCCAGTTTAACGGGACTTCCATGGCTTATTCGCTCTTTAACTTAAGCGATAGAGGAAAACTTTTTATCTCAAGTGGGGAGCCGGTCTACGAAGGCATGATCATCGGACTTCACAATAAGAGCGACGATATCACGGTCAATCCGACGAAAAACAAGAAATTGACCAACGTCCGTGCCTCGGGTTCGGACGAAGCCCTACGCTTAATTGAGCCAAAGATTTTTAGCCTGGAAGAAGCACTGGAATTTATCGAAGACGACGAACTCGTTGAAATCACGCCGGATAACATTCGACTTAGAAAAAAGATTTTGAACGAACAAGACCGGAGAAAAGAAAAAAATAGAGCAACAAACGTTGCTCTAAACTAAAATAGATAATAATAAATGAGGAGGATCACGCCTAAGATGATGCGGTAATACCCGAAGACCTTGAAGTTGTGGGTCCGGATATATCGCATGAGGAAGCGAATCGCAAAAATCGATACAACAAAGGCGACGACCATTCCGACAACGAGAATGCCGATCTCAAGCCCGGTAATAGCGGTTCCGGACAGGAAAAATTTAACGATTCGAAGAAAGCTTGCTCCGAGCATCGTTGGAATAGCAAGGAAGAATGAAAATTCCGTCGCTACCGTCCGAGAACAGCCGAGGAGTAGTGCTCCGACGATCGTCGCACCGGAACGGGAAGTTCCGGGGATAACGGCTACCGCCTGGAAACAACCGATAAAAAAGGCCGTCTTGTAGTCGATTTGACTGAGCCGTTTGATCTTCGGATGTTTGACGCTCGGTAGATTTTCAATAAGGATAAACAAGATCCCGTATACGATCAACATGATCGCCACGGTAATAAAATTATAAAAATGTTCGGTCAGGTAATCGTCAAAGGGTAAGGCAATAATAACTGCCGGAAGTACCCCTATGATGATTTTTATCCACAGATCTACCGTATTGCGGGACTGGGCTTTGGTCTTTGAAGGGGACCATGGCCACAGTTTTTTCCAGTAGAGTAACAGGACCGCAAGGATGGATCCGAACTGGATGACCACCAAAAACATGTCCCAAAAATCCTGTGAGACGTTAAGGGGTAAAATCTGTTCGAGTAGAATCAGGTGACCGGTACTGCTTATGGGCAGCCACTCGGTGATACCTTGTACGATTCCGTATACGATTGCTTTTAAAATATCTAACATAATGAATTTATTTTAACACAGCTAACTAATCCTCGATTTTATTTTTGGAGATTAAATTGAAACAAAAAATAGGTTTTATAGGAGCCGGAAATATGGGCGGCGCGATGGCAAAGGCCGTGGCCGGTTCCGGACTGTTTGAAAATAAAGACATTCTCGTCTTTGACAAAGACGAAACTAAGACGCAAAAACTGGCCGAAGAGATTGGAGTCAACGTCCGTGATAACGAAAAGGAAGTGGCCGAAGACTCAGACTATCTCGTTTTAGCCGTAAAGCCCTTCCACTACAAATCGGTTTTAGAAGAAATCAAGGGTCACATCAAAGACGACGCGCTCATCATCGTTATCGCCGTGGGTATAAATTTTGAAGACGTTTACGACGTACTTGGAGAGACGAAAGTCGTGCGAGTCCAACCCAGTACGCCGGCGATGGTTCTGGAATCGGCGACGACGTTTTATCCGGACGAGAATATAACAAAAGAGGAGATTGAAGATCTTCATACGATCTTTAAGACCTTTGGTACCAGCGAAGTCTTAAGTGAGGAACTCATGGCGGCGGTGCCGTCGATAGCGAGTTCGGCGCCGGCGTACGCGCTCATGTTAATTAGCGCGATGGCTGACGGGGCCTGTCTACATGGCTTTAGTAGAGAGCAGGCCACAAGGCTGAGCGCGCAGTCCGTATTAGGGGCGGCTAAGCTCGTGCTCGAGAGTGGGGAAAGTCCGGACGTTTTAAAAGACCGTATCTGTACACCCGGAGGGACGACGATCGAAGCGGTCTGTAAACTCGAAGAATGTGGCTTTCGCTCGAGCGTGATCAAAGCCGTAGACGCCTGCGCGAAAAAGTCGAAAAAAATGCTTCAATGAAAATCTTAGCACTGGATACCTCGACGAGCGTGATCGGGATCGCCGCGGGAGAAGACGGTAAAGTGATCTGTTCACAAACGCTCGACCGCGAGCTTAGGCACTCAAAGCGACTGCTTACGATTTTAACCCAGGTCCTAGAAAACTCCGGGATCGCCCTGGCGGATTTTGATAAATTTGCCGTAAACGTCGGACCGGGCTCTTTTACGGGAATTCGTATTGGGCTTGCAACGGTAAAAGGCTTAGCTCAGGCTTTAAATAAAAAAGTTATCCCGGTCTCAAGTCTAGACTCTCTGTGTTATAACCTTCAGTACGTCAAAGGCCTGATAGTACCGATGTTTGACGCGAGACGGGAGATGGTCTTTTCAAAGGTGATGAGGGCCGACGGTAAGGGAAATTTTGAAGAACTCCTTGAAGATAAACTCATATCGTTTGATGAACTTATAAAATTTTTAAGTTCGTACGACGAAGATAAATATTTTCTAGGTAATGCGGCTCATCTTTTTAACTCCCAGATAACCGAAAACGGCGGGATCGTAGTTTCAAAACATTTGTCTTATCTTAATCCGGCTTCCAGTCTTGCCTACGCGTTTAACAATTTAGATAAGGCAAGAGACTTAAGGGAAGTTTCCGCGATGTATTTAAAGAATTCGTACGCTGAAAAAAACTGATTATGGATAGATTTGTTATACGACCGGGCATCGAGTCGGACCACGAAGACGTCAAACGCATCGCCAAAGAATGTAACTTCCTCTCCTGGAGCAAAGGCTCCGTTCGAAGTTGGGCAAAAACGCCGGGAAGCGTCTTTTTGGTCGCCGAAATTGACGGAAGAATCGTCGGTTTTATCTTAAGCCGGACCGTTTTGGACGAAGCCGAGATCCTGGTTTTGGCGATAAACGAAAAATATAGAAACAAAGGCATAGGGACTCTTTTGCTGCTTCGTAACTTACAGTTTTTGGGCGATCAAAAGATCCGTCGTATTTTTCTCGAGGTCGACGTAGCCAACGAAATGGCCAGACACTTGTATGAAAAAGTTGGCTTTAAAGTCGACGGGGTCCGTAAGAAGTATTACGACGGAAAAAGAGACGCCTACATTATGAGTTATAACTAAAGATATGAAGATATTAGGAATAGAAACCTCATGCGATGAGACTTCGGCCGCCGTCGTCGAAAACGGGCGAGACGTCTTGTCCAATATTATCCGCTCCCAGATCGATATCCACACCCGCTATGGGGGCGTCGTACCGGAAATTGCCTCGAGAAATCACGTAGAAGATCTGCCGTACATCATCGATGAAGCTTTGGAAAAGGCGGGTCTTACTTTAAACGACATCGACGCGATCGCCGTAACAAACGGTCCGGGACTCGTGGGAGCCCTACTTATCGGTGTCTCCCAGGCCAAAGCCATGGCTTTGGCTTTAGATAAACCTTTGATTGGCGTAAATCATATCAAAGGCCATATTGCGGCCAACTACATCGAATATCCGGATCTTGAACCTCCTTTTTTAAGCCTGATCGTCTCGGGTGGGCATACCCATCTGGTCCTTGTTAAAGACTACGACGAGTTTGAAGTGCTTGGAAAAACTTTGGACGACGCGGCGGGAGAGGCTTTTGATAAAATCGCCCGCGTGATCGGTCTGGGGTATCCGGGTGGACCTAAAATCGATAAGGCCGCAAAAGAAGGCAATCCAGAAGCCTACGATTTTCCAAGGGTTTATCTCGATAAAGACAGCTTAGATTTTTCGTTTTCCGGTCTAAAATCCGCGGTCATTAACCGTTTAAACACCGAGCGGCAAAAAAACATAGAAATCGTACCGGAAGACGTCGCGGCTTCCTTTCAGGCAGCGGTCGTAGAGGTCCTCGTTGAAAAGGCCATAAAAGCCGCAAAGCAAAGTGGGACCGGAAAAATCGTACTGGCCGGTGGGGTCAGCGCGAACTCCGAATTAAGGGAGCGCTTAAAACAGCGGGGAGAAGAAGAAGGTCTGGAGATTTTTGTGCCTTCGCTCGAATACTGTACCGATAACGCGGCTATGATCGCTTCGATGGCCTATTTTCAAAAAAGCGAAGACGCGCTGGATCTGGACGCCGTACCAAATCTTAAAATCACAGCGAAAAGCGTGTGAAAGTGGGTAAATTACTATCTTGGAGGATTTTTATCAACTACCCATGACCTAAAAGGTAGTGGGTTTGCGGCTGCCCGGTCGTGCAAATGGTTGACGGTAGAAACCTTTCACACTAGCCTCAGACCTTTAACCCCGCCGGAAAATCTGGCGTGGCGCCGCAGTCGGGTAGTTGATGTCACCCTTCGAGGGGCAGGATATGCCCGCCTCCAACTATGCCAGGACCTAAACTTCCCATGCGGCATAGTTTGCAGTTTTGAGCGCGCTTAAGATTTTACGTTGAAAGCGTTCGGTCTCAACAACTCCATATCTTAACTCTTAAGACCCGCAGGGTGCCTTCATTATGGAAATTCCCGTGCCCAACGGTTTTCCCTGTAGCCTATTTTAAGAGAAATATTTACTTT
>CANRHG010000018.1 GCA_947630385.1 uncultured Eubacteriaceae bacterium | reverse complement strand
CATCGGTATCATCATGGACGGAAACGGGCGCTGGGCCAAGAAACGCTTTTTGCCCGTACAAGCCGGGCACCGGGCCGGGATGAAAGCGCTTCATAAAGTCGTGGAAGCGGCCGGGCAGATGGGAATTGAGTACCTGACCGTGTACGCGTTTTCGACGGAGAACTGGAAACGCGACAAAGAGGAAGTCGATTATTTAATGGAGCTTGCGGTCGAATATTTTATCAAAGAAATCGACGAGTTCGACCGCAAAAACGTGCGCGTACGCATGATCGGCCAGCGCGACCGGCTTCCACAAAAGGTTAGAGACGCGGCCGTCACAATGGAGGAACGGACCAAGGACAATACCGGTCTGTTCTTAAACGTGGCTCTGGATTACGGGGGAAGGGACGAGATCGTTCAGGCGGTAAAAAACATCGTCGCATCGGGCTGTAAAGCAGAGGACGTGACCGAAGAGCTGATTTCTAAAAACCTTTACACCGCGGATCTCCCGGATCCGGATATTATGGTTCGCACGGCCGGTGAAAATAGATTGAGTAATTTTATGCTTTGGCAAAATTCTTACGCGGAGTTTATTTTTTCGGATCTTTACTGGCCGGACTGTGACGCGGACTTTTTAAAATGGGTCGTTGAGGAATATCAAAAAAGAGACAGACGTTATGGGGGACGAAAGTGAATAAACGGGTCTTGACAGCGGTCATCGGACTTCCGCTTCTTTTTTTGATCCTTTATCTGGGTGGTTGGTTTTTAACGGCGCTCGTAGTGTTTTTGAGTTTCGTCGCTCAGGGCGAATACATAAACGCGCTGCGCCGTGGAGATATAAAGATCAATTACCTCTTTTTGTCCGTCCAAAACCTGATCATTTTGGTACTCATGAAATTTGATTTTTACGCCGTTCCCTTTGGGATCGTGGTCTGTTTCATGCTGTGCGTGATGTATGAGGTTTTTAGTGATGAACCTTCGTTTTTAAGAGCGGTTCTTACGCTGTTTTTTTTGATCTACGTCCCGTTTTTGATCGGCTTTTTAATGATGTTCGACAACATCGTCTATGGGAAATACATGATCTGGATCTGCTTTTTGGCTCCTTTTGCTACCGATACCTTCGCCTATTATGGAGGAAAGCGGTTTGGAAAAAGAAAGCTCACCCCGATCAGTCCCAACAAGACGATCGCCGGATCGGTCTGTGGCCTCATCGCCTGCGCTATCGTGATCTTTTTATACGGTCTGTTTTTGCGGTATTATTTTCAGATCGAGATCCACCCCACGTTCTTTTCATTAATCGGTCTGATAACGTCGGCTTCGTCCCAGATCGGGGATTTGAGCGCTTCGCTCATCAAACGGACCTACGATATAAAAGATTTCGGTAAGATCCTGCCTGGACACGGAGGGATTCTCGACCGCTTTGACTCGATCCTCTTTACGATCCCGGTCGTATACATCTTTTCCTATTATTTGTTTCGATGATACTGATATATATTTTAATAACGTTTGTAATTTTAAGCGTTCTTATACTTACGCACGAATTTGGCCACTTTCTAGCCGCCCGGCTAACGGGGGTTCGCGTACTTGAATTCTCGCTTGGTATGGGACCGGCCTTGTTTCAAAAACAGACCGAAAATACCCTGTATTCCGTCAGGGCCCTTCCAATCGGTGGGTACTGCAGCCTTCAGGAAGAGACCAAAAAACAAGAAGAAGTTGAACTCTTAGACGGAATGACGACGCTTGAAAGTGAAGACGAGAGTTTAGATCCGAACGAGAGTTTTATAAACAAGCCGGCGTGGGTCCGTTTTACGGTTCTGATCGCCGGCGTTTTAATGAATTTTATCCTGGCTTTTATCATCATTTTTATCGCGTCTCTAATTAGCGGCCGGGGTTTTTTGGAAAGTTTTTCTGTAACGGCAAAAACTTTTGTGGAGATGTTTGGGCTCGTCTTTTTGTCGATCAAAATGCTCTTTACCGGGGAAGCCAGCGTCAACGATTTAACGGGTCCGGTAGGGATCGTCAAGATCGTCGGTGATTTTTACAGCTACGGCCTTATTTTCTTTCTTTTGTTTACGGCCATGATTTCCATAAATCTTGGGATCTTTAACCTTCTTCCGATACCGGCCCTAGATGGGGGCCAAATTTTATTTCTCGTACTCGAAAAGCTCAAAGGTAACGCCGTGAGTGAACGCTTAAAAGGGGGACTTATTCTAACCAGCTACGTCCTCTTACTGGGGCTTGCTGCTTACGTTATGTTCCAGGATGTACTGAGGTTTTTGCAATGACAAAAAGTATAAAAATTGGGGATAAAATAATCGGCGGCGCACGACCGGTCGCTATACAGTCGATGACCAACACCAAAACGCACGACGTTGAGGAAACCGTGGCCCAGATTTTGGAACTGGAAGATCACGGTTGTGAGATCATCCGTGTGGCGGTCCCGGACAAAGAAGCGGCACTGGCTCTACCTAAAATCAAAGAAAGAATTCACATCCCGCTGATCGCGGACATTCATTTTGATCCCGAGCTGGCCCTTTTAGCCATTGAAAACGGCGCCGACAAGATTCGCATCAATCCGGGAAATTTAAAGGACGATGACATCGAGCGCATCATAAAAAAAGCACAGGAATATAAAATCCCGATTCGAATCGGCGTGAACTCGGGAACACTTGAAAAAGAGATCCTGGAAAAGTACGGGAGAGTTACCCCGGAAGGTCTAGTCGAGTCGCTAGAAAAAAAGATTAAGTTGTTTGAAGAAAAAGGCTTTGACGATATCGTTTTGTCGGTAAAATCCTCAAACGTCCGTGACACCATAGAGGTCAACCGCCTCATCGCTAAGCGTTTCCCCTATCCCATTCACCTTGGGGTGACCGAGGCCGGTCTTAAGGAAGACGCGGTCATAAAGTCGGCGCTCGCCTTTGGTGGTCTTTTAAACGACGGGATCGGCGACACGATCCGCGTTTCGATCACGGGAAATCCCGTTGAAGAAGTTGAGGCGGCCAAAAAAATCTTAAAGTTTTTAAATCTTAAAAATTCCGGGCCGGAGCTGATTTCGTGCCCGACCTGTGGACGAACCGAGATCGATTTGATCGGTCTGGCCGAAAAGGTACAAAAACTTCTTGAAACTACCGATAAGGACATCAAAGTAGCCGTTATGGGTTGCGTCGTAAACGGTCCCGGAGAGGCAAAAGAAGCCGACATCGGTGTTGCGGGAGGAAAGGGTAAAGCCGTCATCTTTAAAAAGGGAGAGGTCATTAAAAGCGTAGAAGAAAGTCAGATTCTGGAAGCGCTTAAAGAGGAGATCGAAAGTCTATCAACTACCCACCACCTGAAAGGAAGTGGGTTTGCGGCTGTCCAGTTGTGCGGTCGGTCTGCTCAGGGCAGACCTCCAACCTTTGATTGCCCGGACCAAGGTCCGGGGTGACGCCGCATCGTCGGGTGGTTGATATCACCCTTCAAGGGGCAGGATATGCCCGCCCCCGACTATGTCAGGTACTGGGTTTCCATGCGGCATAGTTTGCTGTTTTGAGTGCGCTTAAGATTTTACGTTAAAAACGTCTGGTCTTAACAACTCCATATCTTAACTCTTAAAAATCTAAAGGGTGCCTTCAGCACGGAATATCCCGTGCCCAACGGTTTTCCCTACGGTTTATTGTAAGAGAAATATTTAATTTTTTCAAAAGGAGGATAGCACTCATCCCATCACTTGAAGGAAATGGGTTTCCATGTCAAAAGTTTTTATGAAACAAGAATTTTCAGATTTTTTACAGAAGCACTCGCTGGTTCTTAAAAAAATAACCGAAAACAATGAAAAACTCACCTTTTTATTCAACGGTCCAGAAGACACGGACGAAGGGGCGCTAAAAGATGAAGTTAAGGCTTTTTTTCCGTTTGTAGACGATATTGAAACCCACGTTCAGGCGGACTCCCACGTTGATTTTAAGGCCCGTCAAAAGGAGATCTTAAAACAAAAAGCCAAGGAAGCGCACCTGACGAAAAAAGAACCGGATAAATTTAACAGTTGTCTGATCGGAAAAAAGATAAGCCACGACCCCGACCCGATCTCGGACATCGATTTTTCGGATTCGGTGTTGGAACCGGACGTCACGGTCGAAGGGGAGATCTTCATGGTCGAGGTCAAAGACATTTCCCAAAAAAGCTTACTATATACCGTCGCCATAACCGACAAGACGGGAAGCCTTTACGTTAAGCGTTTTGTACCCAAAAAACAAAATACGCTCATCGATAACTTTAACAAATACCTCGTTAAGGGAAACCGTATCAAAGCCGAGGGCTCTCTCGAATACGACGAGTTTTTAAAAGAACGGGTTTTAAAGCCAAAAAATATCGTACTCTGTCCGGTCAAAGAGCGAGTAGACGAGGAAGAAGACAAACGTATCGAGTTACACCTCCATACCCAGTATTCGAGTATGGACTCGGTCTGTAAGATCGATCAAATCATCGACAAAGTAGAGGCTTTCGGTCACGACGCCATCGGTATCACCGACCACGGCGTGCTCCAGGCCTATCCGGAGCTTCAAAGAGCCGCAAAAGGAAAAGACATAAAAATCGTTTACGGTATGGAAGGCTTTATGATCGATACCGATACGAACATCGTCACCGGAAGCAAGGACCAGAGTTTTGAAGATGAAATCGTCTTTTTTGACCTGGAAACGACCGGGACCTCGATTTATAAAGACAAGGTAATTGAAATCGCGGCGGCGGTTTTAAAAGATGGGGAGATCACCCAGACTTTCCAAAGATTCGTTAATCCGGGCGAGAAGCTTAAGCCTAAGATCATAGAACTTACGGGAATAACCGATGAAGAACTCTTAGCCAAGGGAGTTAGCCTTGATCAGGGTTTTGGGGAATTTTTGGAATTCGTAGATGGCAGGGTCCTGGCCGCCCACAACGCGAGTTTTGATACCGCCTTTTTAAAGAGATGGTTAGACGAAAAGGATAAGCCTTTTGACTTTACTTATATCGATACCTTGCCGATGGCCAGAATTCTGGTTCCGGAGATTTCCCGTTTTAACATGGGCCGCCTTTGTTCGTTTTTTAAGATCAAAAACAAACGGGCCCACCGGGCGATCGAAGACTCGATCGCCAGCGCGAAGGTTTTAAACGAACTCTACAAACGGGCTTCGGCTAAGGGCTTAAGTAGGATCCATCAGTTAAACACGCTCGTTAATCCGGAAGAGATCGCGGCCAAGACGAGCCACGCCAATCACCTTACGATCTATGTCAAAGACCAACAGGGCCTTAAAGATCTGTACGAGCTGGTTTCGGACTCACATTTAAAATATTTTAATAAGCGTCCGCTTATTCCAAGGGAGCTTTTAAAGGCCAAAAGGGATCATTTGATTTTGGGTTCGGGTTGTGCCAGAGGGGAGCTTTTTGAAAAAATTCGGGAAGGCGCACCAAAGGACGTCCTGGAAGATACGGCCAAATTTTACGACTTTTTGGAAGTGCAGCCGGTCGATAACAACCGCACCCTCTTCGGCACGGATCTGGAGCGGGCGGAAAATACCTTAAAGCGGATCAATAAGACGATCGTAGAACTCGGGGATAAGCTTAACATTCCGGTCGTAGCGACCGGTGACGTTCACTTTTTGGACCCGGACGACGGGGACTATCTTGAGATGCTTCGAAAGTCCGTGGGCAAAAAGGGGACCCAACTTCCCCAGTATTTTCGAACGACCAAAGAAATGCTCGGCTGTTTTAATTTCCTTCCCGAGCAAAAAGCAAGACAGATCGTAATCGACAACCCCAGAAAAATCGTAAACATGGTCGAAGAGATAAAACCCATCCCAGATGGGACTTTCCCGCCGGTCATCGAAGGAGCCGAAGACGAGATACGCGAAATGGTAAAGACCAAGGCCAGGGCCGTCTACGGGGAAAATTTACCCGAGATCGTTAAAGACCGGATCGAGCGCGAGCTTCACTCAATTATCGAAAACGGTTATTCCGTCTTATACCTGATCGCCCAAAAGCTCGTCAAGCATTCCCAGGATCAGGGGTATTTGGTAGGCTCTAGAGGTTCGGTCGGCTCGTCCTTTATCGCCTGGCTTTGTGGGATCACGGAAGTCAACGCGCTAGCTCCCCATTATAATTGTCCTAAATGCCATTATACGGAGTTTTCGGATAAGACCGATCTCGTCGGGCCGGATCTTCCCGATAAAAATTGTCCTAATTGTGGAACGAAGTTAAATAAAGACGGGTTTGATATTCCGTTTGAAACTTTCCTAGGCTTTGAAGGGGATAAAGAACCTGATATTGACCTTAACTTTTCCGGAGAAAACCAGGGGGAAGCCCACCGTTATACCGAAGAGCTCTTTGGCCAGGGAAAGACCTTTAGAGCCGGCACGATCTCGACGATCGCGGACAATACGGCTTACGGCTTTGCGAAGAATTATTTTGACGAGATGGGAAAATACGTCTCAAAGGCCGAGCTTGAACGCTACAAGGAAGCCGTAAAAGGCGTAAAACGGACCACCGGACAACACCCCGGTGGGATTATGGTCGTACCCAAAGATAAGGAGATCTACGAATTTACGCCCATACAACACCCGGCCGACGACGCTAGCAGCGACGTCGTGACGACGCACTTCGCCTACGAAAGTCTTTCGGGAAGACTACTTAAACTAGACATTCTCGGTCACGACGACCCGACGATGCTGAGGAAGTTACAACTCCTGACCGGAGTGGATCCCAAAAGCATTCCGCTCGACGATAAGGACGTCTTAAGCCTGTTTACGGGGACCGAAGCGCTGCATTTTAAAGAAAAATGCCCGATCAAATTGGGGACCAACGGGATCCCGGAATTTGGGACTTCTTTTGTCCGCCAAATGGTCAAAGAGATCAAACCCACCGCCTTTATCGATTTGATCCGCATCTCCGGCCTCTCGCACGGCACGGACGTCTGGAACCATAACGCGCAGGATCTGATCAAAAAAGGGGTCGCTTCCATCAAGCAGGTGATTTGCTTACGCGACGATATCATGCTCGATCTGTTAAAATACGGCCTTAAGCCCATTGACAGCTTTACAATCATGGAAGGCGTACGAAAGGGGAGGGGACTGACTCCACAACAGGAAAAGACCATGAAAGAAAAAGGAGTTCCGAACTGGTACATTGATTCCTGTAAGAAGATTTCTTATATGTTCCCGAAAGCCCACGCTGTGGCCTATATCATCATGGCTTATCGTATCGCCTGGTATAAGATCCACTATCCGCTCGCTTACTACGCGTGTTATTTTGGGATCAGGGCAAAAGAGTTTGATTTAAAGGTGATTAAAGACGGAAAAGAAGCCATAAACGAGGAGATCGCAAGACTAAACCGACTTGCAAAAAACGGGGCGCTTTCGAATAAAGAAGCTCAAAGCCTGACTTCTCTGGAACTGGCTTTAGAAATGTATTCAAGAGGTTTTTCCTGCCAAAACATCGATCTTAAAAAGTCACATTCACGGGACTTTTTGATCGAAGGGGATAGTTTGATCCCGCCGTTTATAACGGTAAATGGTCTTGGAGACAACGCTGCAGAAGATTTGTATGAATTGTTACATAATGGAGAGGAAATCATTTCACAAGATCAGTTGCTCTCCAGCTCAAAGATCACAAAAGCGAACCTTGAGACTTTAAACGAGCTTGGTTGTTTAAACAATTTACCAAAGAGCAATCAAGTTGCATTTTTTTAAAATAAAAAGGGGAAAGTCCTCTTGACTTTCCCCTTTAAAATCCTACGATAAGTCCTTGATCTTCACCGTAGAAAGAATTGATTCCTCCGGCTTCTACGATCCGAATGGAGTTTACGTTCGGGTATTTCTTTTCGATTAAATGTTTCATGGCTATGGCGCCCGCATTGTTATTGATTTGTTCTATAATTACGTCGGCCCCATCCATATTTTTCATTTTCCCCATTTCATTTACAAGTTTTGAAATGGCACTGGCCTCACCTCTAGTCTTATGAACGATCGCGAGCTCCCCTTCATCGCCTTTTCCAACGATCCGTATTCCGAGGGTTCCGGCGATAAAACCGGCTATTTTACTGAGTCTTCCGTTTTTTACGAGATTATTAAATTTACTGAGCGTAAAGAGGGTCTCTAAAGTGTCGTTATAATTTTCAACACCTTCGACCACTTCCTCAAAACTCTTTTCTTCTTTGATCAGTTGTTCGGCTTTTTCAACGATGAGTCGTTCAGCGCCGGCTGTGCTGAGCGAGTCGACGATGTGGATCTTCTTTTCAGGGTTTTTTTCGAGTACGATTTCCTTGGCCGTTTTGGCTGAGTTGTAAGTTCCGGAAAGCTTATGCGACATCACGACGACGATAATCTCATTACCGTCTTGAAAAGCTTGAACAAAAGCTTCGGGACTTGGGCAAGCGGTTTTTGAAGCACTTTTTTCTTTATCGATGGCTTGCAACATTTCGATCGTATCCAGATCGGGAGAATCGGTGTATTCGTACTCACCGACGTTGATCTTTAAAGCTACTTCTTCAACGGGAATTTCGCTGTTTTTAATATATTCTGGCGTCAAATCAGCAGAAGTGTCAGCAACAATTTTCCAGGACATATCACCCACCTTTTATGTAATGCTTTAATTTTAAACGAAAAGGAAAGAAATTTCACTAAAGAATGACGCAAGATAAATTAGCTTTTTTTAATCTACGAAAACGATTACTTGCTTTAGGTTGGCCTAAATTTAAATTCAAAAAAGACCGGCAAAAGCCGGTCATAAAATCAATCTTCTTCAAGGACTTCGGCGTCTTCGATCACTTCCTCGCGGGGCCTAAACGGTTTAAAATCGATTTGTTTGGCTTCGACGTTGACGTTATCGACTTCGATCTCGATATCATCGCCTAGGCTGTAGATCCGACCGTGGTTTTCGCCAATTAGGCGGTGATTATCCTCATCGAGGTAGTAATAATCGTCGTTTAAGTCGTGCATACGGATGAGCCCTTCGACGGTATTGGGGAGTTCCACAAATAACCCAAAGCCCGTGACCCCACTGATACGGCCTTTAAAGCGTTGCCCGATCCGGTCGCGCATAAACTCGGCCTTTTTAAGTTTGTCGACTTCACGTTCGATTTCAACGGCGGTGCGTTCGGTCTGTGATGAGTGTTTCGCGCGTTCTTTTACTTCCTTGTCGATTTTTTTGAGTTCGTGCTTGCTAAATTTCGGATTTTCTTCAAGTAGGGTTAAATTTCTGTGCACGCTAAGATCCGGATATCGCCTGATCGGGGAAGTAAAATGAGTATAATTCGGAGCCCCAAGCGCGAAGTGGCCTTTGTTCTCTCCTTCGTAGACCGCCTGTTGCATGGTCCTAAGGGCTAAGAGCGTTACGACGTTTTCGTAAGGTTTGCCTTTTACGTCTTCTAAGAGTTTTACGTAATCCGCGTTGGTCGGCATTTCCCCGCGTTCTCCGAGTTTTAGCCCGAGTTTTCCGATAAATTTACGGAATTCGGAAAGCTTTTCGGTATCGGGTTTTGGATGATTGCGGTACATAAACGATAGCGGTGACTGATCCGTATAGGTCGCTACCGTTTCATTGGCCAAGAGCATGAACTCTTCGATCAGACGTTCCGAAACGCCTCGTTCGTTGGCTTTGATCTCAACCGGTTTTCCGTTATCATCGACCGTGATATAAGCTTCTTCAAACTCAAAATCGATCGAGCCCCGTTTGTCGCGTCGCTCCGTCCTCAGGATGTGGGCGAGCTCCTGCATCAGCTCAAGATCTTTTTTATACGGAACGAGGTACTCGGTTTCGGAATTGATGTTACCGTCAAGGAATTCGTTGACGGTCCGGTAGGTCATTCTTTCGTTTGAATGAATGACGGATTTTTTAATGTCGTAATCGACGACCTCACCTTTGGGATTTACTTCCATGATGCACGAATAGGTGAGACGGTCGACGTCGGGCATTAAGGAGCACAGACCGTTTGACAGGGCTTCGGGTAGCATCGGGACGACTTTATCGACCGCGTAGATGCTCGTGCCCCGTTTGAGAGCTTCTTGATCTAAGAAGGAATCTTCCGTGACGTAATGGCTGACGTCCGCGATGTGAACGCCAAGGCGGTAGTTGCCGTTATCCAGTTTTTCGATGGAGACGGCGTCGTCGAAGTCTTTTGTGCTGTCGCCGTCGATCGTAAAGATCGTCTGGTCTCTAAGATCAAGCCGGTTTTCAAATTCTTTTTCATCGACTTCCGACCCCAGTGCTTCGGCTTCCTGTAAAACTTCCGTCGGAAATTCCGTCGGAACCGCGTAGCTTTTGATGATCGACATGATGTCTACGCCGCGTTCGTCCGGTTTTCCGAGGACCTCGATAATTTTTCCTTCCGGATTTAGATGGTGTTCCGGCCATTTCGTGATTTCGACCACGACTTTGTCGCCGCTTTCGGCGCCGTCAAAGTCTTCTTTTTTGATGTAAATATCTTTATTTAGTCTGTCGTTGTCTACGATGACAAAACCGAAGTCTTCGAGTTTTTCAAATATACCCACGACCTGGGTGTAGCCGCGCTCGAGGATGTCAACGACACGGCCCTCGACCTTACGGCCTTCTTTTTTGTTATTAAAAACTTCGATGACGACTTTGTCTTTATCGAAAGCGCCGTTGATGTTATAGGGAGCGATAAAGACGTCTTCTTCAAAGATGTTGTCTTCCGGGCGGACAAAGCCAAAACCCCGGGTGTGGGCCGAGAGTTGACCGACGACTTTTGGGGGAAGATAGTACTGTCCTTCCTCGTTCTTTAGGATCTCGTCGTGGACCTTGCCGATAAAGAGCAGGTCTTTGAGGAGCCGTTTTTCCTTTTTAGTTTTAAGTCCAAGTTCGTGTATCAAACTGTTTTTTGTCAGTGGCGTATAATCTTCTTTATTTAAAATTTTGTAAAGGTTCTTTTTAATTTCTTTTTTTTGCATGCTTTTTCCTTAAAAAAACTTAAAAAAATTTAAGAAAAGGCTTGATTCTTAAGATTTCTTTAAGTAGAATATAGGTAACTTAAAGATATTTAAGTTTTAGTGATGAATCCTTTGTTCTATCTTAGTATATCAGTTTTACACTTTAAGTTCAGAAATAAAAGCATCGCTGTTGGAGAAAACTCAATTATCTTATGAGAGAAGAAGGTAACTTTTGCAGATTGCCCAACCAAATAAAACCAGTTAAATTTATTTATTACCTCTACCCTTCTCCAATAGTTTCACAATGATGGCTTATAAACAGAACTTCAGGTATAATTATTTAAAAGCTAATAAGATGGCTCAGTTCATCAAAACCAAATTATCTTCTTCTCTTTTATATTGTTTCTCTTACAAGTCGCGAAAGCGGCTTTTTCTTTTTCTCCCTCTAAACTCATTTACCCTATAAGCGGGACTATCTTACACCGGAAAAGATCTGAGTAAAATAAAAAATCCAAACACAACGGTCTGCGTTTGGATTGTATTTAAAAATAGTGTATTTTTATAAATTTGAATTTAAAATTATACGAATTTTTTAAACTTTGTTAAAAAGCAAAATTTCCGTTTACAAATATAGGAAGTTCACGGCCGTCTTTAGTGATTCCGGTAATATTGGTGTCTTTTGTTCCAAACATAAAGTCGGTGTGAATTTTCGACCGGTTCAGTCCTTTTTCGGCCAGTTCTTCCTCGCTATATTCCGTGCCGTCTTTGATCGAGGTCGGATAGGCGTCCCCGAAGGCCATGTGGCAGGCTGCGTTTTCATCGAAGAGGGTATTGTAAAAAAGAAGATTCATGTCCGAAATAGGGGAGTCGTAAGGCACTAGCGCGATTTCACCGAGCGAATCGGCCCCTTCTTCTTTAAGGAGCTTGGCCAAAAGGTCCTCGTTTTTTCTTGCGCAAAAATCAATCACTTTTCCGTCTTTAAAATCGACCGCAAACTTGTCGATGATCTTTCCTTCGTGGTCAAGCGGGTAACTCGCCACGACGTGACCGTCGATACGGTTTTTATCGGGAGCGGTGTATATTTCTTCCGTCGGTAAGTTGGGAAAAAACTCGATCCCGTCCTGGGCGATTTCACTACCTCCGGACCAAAGATGATCTTCCGGCAGACCGATCGTAACGTCGGTCCCGAGTTCGGTCGTAATGTGGAGCTTGTCAAAACGTTGCTCGTTTAACCACTGCGCTTTTTTCTTAAAGTCCGAATCTTTGTTTTTCCAGAACTCGATCGGATCTTTTTCGTTGCAGCGCGTTGAGCGGAAGATGGCGTTCCAGAGTAGATCGATGGCTTGTTGCTTGTTTCTGGCCTCAGGGAAGACTTTGCGGGCCCAGCCTGCCGTGGGAACGCTGATAACGCACCAACGGTTCTTATTTTCCATCAGGGCTTTATGGTAGTCCGTGGAGGCCAAATTCAAAGCTTTCTTGTTGGTGTCGATTCTTTCGTTGTCGACCATCTCCATAAGGTCCGGGTCTTTTGCCGAAATCGTGATGACGGCCGCGCCTTTATCGATGTATTCTTCGAGTTTACTCGTCCACCAATCCGGGACTTCCTCGAGCGATTCTTCCGATGCTCTGGAAATTCTGATCTGGCTGAATTTTTCGTCTTTCCAGTCGATGTAAACGTCCCGCGCCCCCGCGTTAAACGCCGCCCGGGCAATTTCACGGGCAAAATCAGCGGTTTCAATTGGGCTATTGATAACCAAAAACTGGTCTGGTTGTATGTTAACGCCGATTTTAACGGCCGTTTTCGCAAGATTCTTAGAGTATTTTTCGTTAACCATAGGCTATAAAAGGCTTTTTATAATAATCGTCTTTAAATCCTCTTTTCTTTTGAACTAAATTTCTAATATTTAAAACACGTTTATCGGTATCAAAAGCTTGCTTTTGAAAAACGTCCAACTTTTTTTCGTCTTTAGCTACGTTTATAAGTTTTAAATCGCTGTCTTTAAGTAGGCTTTGAGCGTTTTTATTAAAAGCCAAAATACGCTTGTAGGGCTTGGTTAGATCATAATAATCCAGAACGTCGCTCTTTTTTAAGCCTAAAACAAGGTTCATTAAAATTCGACGGATCCCGGCGTGCGTATTGTTCTTTTTCTTTAAGTAAAAATAAACTTCCTCTAAATTAAAACAGTTGCCTGGAATTTTCAAGAGTTTATTGGCAATATCTTCATTTATTTCGTTAATTTCTAAGAGCTCTTCTTTCGACCGGTTTAAGATTTGGGCTATGAGTAAACTATAAAAAATTTCTTCATCGGTCTTAAGAAAATTTTCTTTTAACTGTATATCCCCATAAGGGACAAATCCTTCAACCGACTCGCTACGTTTTAGCCTGTTTCTTATTTCAGAACTGCTTAAAAATTTTGAGTCCTTCTCGTTTTTAAAATGGCTTCCCTGGCGAGGGATAAGCAAAGGCTCGATCCCGCTTCCTTCGAGTTGTTTTAGGTATTCGATAGCTAAGATCACGTTTGGATTTAAAAGAAGCTTTTGATCGATTTCCGGTAGTTCGCTTTTAATGGCTTCTTGTCTGGCTTTGGGAAAAGAGAGCCCGCTTTGGAGTTTTGATTTTAACACTTTCTTAAAAGACTCGGTTTCATGATTTAACAAATGAGCTATTTTTAGCAAATCGTCTAGATTATCACTCTCACTGCCAAAAGCCAAAGCGTCGATCTCAAAAGTTTTTAATAGTTCAATACTCCCTCTTGCAAAAGGTTCCGCGCTGCTGTTTGATACGAGAGCCGGAAGACCTGTAACGAGATCGGCGCCGTTTTGAACGGCCGTCTTTGCACGCCACCACTTGTCAAAAGAAGCAAACTGGCCTCTCTGGAGAACGTCCTGTGACATGGCTACGATTATTTGCGTAGAATCGTATCTTTTTTTTACGGAATCGATCAGAAATTTGTGTCCGTTATGGAATGGATCAAATTCTGCGACGATCCCCACTTTTTTTGGTTTTGGTTGCATTTCTGCTTAAAATTTTCTCATTTATAGCGTAAAAAAAAAGATAAAATTGTTTTGAAGAAAAAATTTAGGAGAATTCAATCAATTGAAAGTTTTAGTAATTAACGCGGGAAGTTCTTCACTAAAATATCAATTAATCGATATGGAGAATGAGCACGTTTTGGCTAAGGGATTAGCGGAACGTATCGGTATTGAAGGTTCACAGGTTTCTTATGAGGCGGATGGAAAAGAAGAAATCGTCGTCAAAGAGAAACTCGAAGATCACGGGGATGCTTTAAATATTATCATCAAAGAACTTCTGGATCCCGAAGTTGGCGTTATTGATAAAATTGAAGAAATCGATGCCGTCGGCCACCGCACGGTTCACGGTGGGGAAGAATTTACGGAATCCGTTAAAATAGACGACAAAGTTATCCAAAAGATGGAAGAATACTCCGATTTGGCCCCCCTGCATAATCCGGCCAATTTAATGGGGATTCGGGCGATGCAAGAACTTTTACCGGACGTACCGGAAGTCGCGGTCTTTGATACGGCTTTTCATTCGACGATGCCGGATTACGCTTACATTTACTCCATTCCTTACGAATTTTATAAAGATTATGACATCCGTAAATACGGCTTTCATGGGACTTCCCACAAATTTGTAGCCTTAGAAGCGGCAAAAATGATGGGAAAACCGATCGATGAGTTAAAGATCATAACCTGTCACTTAGGTAACGGATCTTCCATCGCGGCCATCGAAAACGGTAAGAGTATTGATACTTCTATGGGGTTTTCACCGTTAGCGGGTCTGGTCATGGGAACACGTTCTGGTGACATCGACCCCTCGATCATCTTTTATCTCAATTCCAAAGGTTATTCCATGCAGCAGCTCAACAATATTTTAAACAACAAATCGGGAGCCTTGGGAATTTCCGGGGTAAGTTCGGACTTTAGGGACATCGAAAAAGCCGCAAACGAAGGCAACGAAAGAGCGATTTTAACGCTTAGAAAATTCTGCTATCGTATCCGTACTATGATAGGCGCCTATGTAGCGGCCATGGACGGCGTAGATTGTATCGTCTTTACCGGCGGTATTGGGGAAAATTCTTTCTTGGACCGAGCCCAGATCTGTAGAAAACTCAGTTTCTTTGGCGTTAAATTAGACCGTTATAGAAATAGAGAAGAAACAGGGACGAGATTTATCAGTACGGACGAATCAAAAGTTAAAGTAATGGTAATTAAGACCAACGAAGAACTGATGATCGCAAGAGAAACCATTGAACACATTAATGATTAATTCTCAATGGTTCTGATAAAGTGATTGTAGGAAATTAATTGTATTTTATTCCAAATACACGTATTTCACGACAGGATTCGGAAAAAGCTTAAAAAAGCTGGTAAGCTATAAAACGAGATACGGTCAGTTTGGACAAAAGTAGATTTTCTGGAGTTTCTTATAAAGGGGCTCCAGATTTTTTGATTTTAAGGATCAAGTATTCATTTTAAACAACTTATCGGTCAGTTCAGAAAAGGCGGTTTTCGAAAATATCGAGGACCGGTTTTTAATTGGATTAAATCTTAAAATTCAATCCCATGGCGCGAAAAGCTTGATTTGGGCGTGAAATGCATTTAAAATTATAAATATCAAATTTTCCGACGGATGTAGCTCACAATTAAAGTCCTACCACCTTTTCAAACCGTTTATTAACTCAAACTTTCTTTAAATATATTCCTTTCTTAAGTGCTTTAACGAGCTTACATCCGTCGATATTTGTAGGTTTTACGATAAACTTGTGAAAGGAAAGCTATTTAATTGAGCTCGTTTTTTGACAACTTTAACGGAGACGATCGCAGCCTAGATAACGCCGCCAAAAACATTTTGTCCTTTAAAAGCGTTGCGGCAATCATCCTTAAATCTACTAACGCTGCCTTTAAAGATTGGAGCGTCAAAGAGATCGCCGAAAAAGCTCTGGAAGCGGACGAACGAAACCAGGAGCGTATCCGGCTTTTAAACAACGAAAGCAACATTCCCGGAGAGAGAAACACCCGTTTTGATCTTTTCTTTAAAGTTACGCTCCCTGACGGTCAGACAATTTATATGGACCTGGATTTCCAGCGAAATCGAGATGGTAATTTGTTAATACGGGCTTTATTCTATGGAGCTAAGATCATAACCTCTCAGGAAAACTCGGATTATAAAGAGACGGTAAGTACTTGGATCAATATGGAACCTAGAGTTGAAGAAAGAAATACCATGGTCAGCTATCGCTTAGAACCGTTTAAGCTAACGGATGGAACAGCTGTAGAGCCAGTACTCACTCCGCTAGAAACTTTTGAAGAACAGGGAAAACTGAATCCTCTGGTCCTTACGATCATTAACGTCGGAAAACCGGGAAGTGAAAATTTTAGTGGGATCTTTGAATTCCTATATCTGCTTTTTCACGGGGAGATCGAAGTTGTAGAAGATACGTTTGAGAAATACGATATTGAATTAACAAAAGAGGGGAAAGAAGATATGCAAGAATACATGTCCTTAACCGAAAGTTACCTTCGGGAAGGTTTTGAAAAAGGTTTAAAACAAAACGTAGAAAATGTTAGAAAAGAAACTCAGAATGAGGCGAGAAGTCTTGCGGTTGAAGGTCTTATGAATGAATTAAATATATCAAGAGAAGAAGCTGAAAAAATGGCAAAAAAGATTTTGCCTTTTTCTAAAATAGACGATAACGAAAATAATTGAGAAATAAAAATTAATAATTTTTTAAGCTCGATCCAATAAAAGACAAAAGAGATCGGTTACTTAATTTCAGTAACTTTTCAGAAAAATTTAAAAAAGCTTAATAAATTAGAATTTCTAACATAAACAATATTGAGGAACAATCTTTCAAGAGAAAAATACTCTTTTCAGATAAAATAATTGATTGAAAACAAAGGGCGTAGTTTTACTACGCCCAAAAAATTTTTAACCTTGATCTTTATCGATCATATCCAATAACTGATCAAAAAGTTCGTTGATTTCTGGATTTAACGGTAAGTCTATGACGACGTATTCTGGACTTATATTATAGCTTTCTAGAACTTCGTTACTTGGACCCTGAACGGGAGAGAACCGGCTGGTCATATATTCTTCTTCCCATCTGGCCAGTCCCATCGGTGATTTCGTCGTAAATAAGACGATATCCGTCCGTTCGTGATTATAATCTTTATGTTCTTTTAAGGATTTTGCGATTTCGACTAGATCCAACATAGCCGAGTCCAGAACCGGTCCATGAACGCTTTCACCTGCTCCAACTTTTAAAAATGTCACTAACGTATTATCTACAAAAAAACCTATTACAGCTGTAGGATCGGGAGTGGATTCACAAAAAAGATCAATAATTCGAATGTCTTCCGCTTCTATTTCTTTAGCAAAAATCAAAAAGTATAATTCAGCTAAAATATTTCGAATCATATGTGCCTCCAGTACTAAATTTTCATTATATGAAAACCGCAAAATTCAACGGTTTATAGTAAGAAAGTGTTAAAGCTATTCGTTTGGTCTGAAGTTAATTGTTAGAAAGAATCTCGTTTGAAATAATTTAAAGACTCTCAAAAATCTTTTAAAGTGTATCATATCCATTTAAAAAATTCCCCTCAAAATTCTAATTTTTTCGAGTCAAACGGGAAATTTTTCTCCGGTTTATAAATCCGTTTAATTAGTTTCCGAGCAAAAAATTTCGATATAATTAAATTAAAAACCGAGGTAGTCCGATGGAAATGAAGAAGGATTTTTTATGGGGTGGTGCGGTCGCCGCACACCAATTTGAAGGCGGGTATAACGAAGGCGGTAAAGGTCTAAATATAGCCGACGTCATGACGGCAGGGGCGCATGGGGTTGCGCGAAGAATCACCGACGGCGTTGTCGAAGGAGAATTTTATCCAAACCATGAGGCCATTGACTTTTACCATCATTATAAGGAAGATATCAAACTCTTTTCAGAACTCGGTCTTAAGTGTTTTCGTACCTCTATTAGCTGGGCTAGGATATTTCCAAACGGAGACGAAGAAGAACCGAACGAAGAAGGCCTTAAATTTTACGACCGTGTTTTTGATGAACTCTTAAAGTACGGGATCGAACCGGTTATCACGCTTTCGCACTTTGAGATGCCCTACCATTTAGCTAAAAAATACGGTGGGTGGCGTGACCGAAAGCTCGTCGACTTTTTTGTCC
>CANRHG010000017.1 GCA_947630385.1 uncultured Eubacteriaceae bacterium | reverse complement strand
AAATACCTATGATCTGTCCTCCCTTCCCGAAGGCACTATAAAGATGGCCAACGTCTTTACGAGCGCCAACGACGAAACGTTAAGGGCCGTTTCCGCTCTCCCGTTTATTTACGGCTCAGCAAAAGTGACGGCCAACGTCTATCTACTGAACGATAATTTCACAACCCCTGAGGATGGCCAGCTCGTCGCGACGGTCACGGAAAACTTCGATCATTCGGGCTTTTACACTTTAGAACTCCCGGAACCGATAGCCCTACCGGCCGGAACCCAATACGCCGTCGTAGAGGAACTGACTTACTACAATGCCCGTTTTGAAGGGGATGGGTATACTTTCGATCCTATTATCCCCTCGCTTCCGGGTCTTGCTATTGAATACGGACTGGAAGAACCGGTGATCACGGACATGAAAAATAATGAAGGCTCGACCATCGGCGTAAGTTTTGAACGAAACGTCGCCACCTCAAAGCCAGGACAGAGTTATGTTTATGGCCTAAACGGGACGATAGGCGTAACCCCTCCCGCCTGGATGGATATAACGAGTCCGGAGATCACCGACAAACTCACGTGCCAGATTGAAGTTAGTGGCACGGACGGAACAAAAGTTCAAAATACTGCTTATCCGGGAAACGTGATGATCAAAGCCTTTACCACTTACGGGATCGGGGACGACGTCATCAATCCATCAAGTGTGACCATAACCACTCTTAGACCCCTCCTGAGTACGGTCGAAGGTGGAAGAAATACCGGTACGCTGGCTGCCGTCTTAGAACCCGGCAACAGCACGACCAAACTCACCTGGTCGGTTTATCCCTCGGGTATCGTCTCCCTTACTGGTTCCGGTGAATCCGTGACGATCACGGCTTTAAACGAAGGAGAGGCTACCGTTACGCTTACGACCGGAAACGATCTCGTCGCGACCTCGACCGTTACGGTCACAAACGACGCACTGATCAGCGACGGACTGGAAGTGCTAAAGAATACGCCGGACAGGGTTTCGGTTGTCCTGCGTAATCTTACGGCCAATTCGGCTCTGCCTCAGTCTTCGACTCTGTCGCCACAACGGGTTAGCCTTTTCATGTGGTCCGAGAAAAATCAGTCGGATATCAACGCAAAAGTCATGGAAAATATTGCGGGAACCAACGACTGGATCTACGAGGGGATCCCGGTCAATGATACAGCGGTCAACAATTATTTTGTAAATGCCGATGATATCAAGATCAACGTTTATGCCTCTACGAACTATGATTCAAACGGTGATCTCATCGATATAGGACAGTGCCAGTGGGTCACGCCGGGAACAGAGTACAGTGCGAGCGTCGCTTACATCGCTTATTGCCAAAACACCGGCTTTGTAAGGCCCACCGTCTGGAACGGCGCCACGAGTGGGAATATCGGCGATCCCGATTCAACCCATTTGGAAGGCTTCCGTATCTCTTCTGGTATGCTCGGAATCGAGATCAACAGTCAGGCCTACGCCAAAGGACTCGGTTGGCTGCCGGAAGTAGATGACGGAAGTTATGTGGGAACGATGGGTCAGGACCGGCCTCTGGAATCTATCAAACTCTCTCTTGAGAGCTCCATTCCCGATTTGGATCAGCTCTTTACGTTCCAGTACCGCGTTTATCTAAAAGACTCGGGATGGACCGATTGGGTAGACCGGGGCCAGGAAGCCGGAACGCCTGGATCCGGCAAGCCCATTCAGGCGATGCAGGTCACCTTGACACCGATAGAAGTTCAGATTCCAAGCGGCCAATAAAATCATTAAGGCGTGATTTAAATTACAGTTAAATGTAGCCTGAAACAGTCAACATAAAAAATTTCAATTTTCTTAAGACGGTAAAAATTTAGAAAGAGGGTTAGATGAAATTTATTAACAAATCAATTTTAATCTTTTTTGTGTTACTTTGTACTTTAACTCCTACTTTTGCAGCAGAGACCGACCTACCAGCTTCTTACGATTTAAGAGATGTTAATGGTCAAAGTTACGTAACTCCCGTTAAAAACCAACGGTATTTTGGAACTTGTTGGGCCCACGGAGCTTTAGCTGCGATCGAATCAAATTCGATTTTAAAGGGCGGCAGTCCGACTATTAATTTATCAGAAAAAGCATTGGCTTGGTTTGCTTATCAACTCCAAGGAACTCGTAAGATGAATCCTGAAGAGTACGAAGGTATGGATGCTTTTCAATTCGATTCTTCCTGGCAATTTGAACAAACCTCTCAGGTTTATTCAGTTGGTGGCGACGATTTAACGGCTTTAAGTCAATTAATTAACTGGCTCGGTTGTAGTACAGAAGCTGAAATTCCTTACCTAAATAGTCAAAACAGTTACCTTAGTTCTAATGGCGAAGCAATTTCAAATCCTCTTGGCGATTGGACGCTTCCCTATTCCGATATTTATGATGACGCTTTTCATGTACAAAATTCTGAATTTATCTTTGGTCCAGGTAGAAAGGGTCTTTCTTCAGAGGAATTTACTCCAAAAGCAAAAGAATTGATATTAAAATATGGCGCTTTATCTATGTTCTATAAAGCCTATAAAGAGGAATGTGATTATTTTAATGCTGATACGTCCAGCCAGTATATAAATGTAGTTACTCAATCCTCCCACTGTGTAACTATTGTCGGATGGGATGATAACTATCCAGCTAGTAATTTCAATATAACACCTCCTGGCGATGGAGCCTGGATCGTTAAAAATTCTTGGGGAGAAGACTGGGGAGACGGTGGATATTTCTATCTCTCTTATTACGACCAATCAATTTGTGTTGCAGAAGGTTGGGATGCGCAAACGGAACAGGAAGATTTTTCTTATGATCAAAATAATCAATACGACATTTATAACTTCCGTGGCGATTATTATGATGTATCCATCTCGACGATGACCCAGGAACTGAACTTACAAAACTTAGATGAAGGCGATATTAAAATGGCTAACGTCTTTACAAGTGAAAGAAATTCAACTCTAAGAGCTGTATCCGCCAGTCCTGTTATTAATGGTTCTTCAAAAGTAACAGCCAACGTATATATTTTAAATGAAAATTACACCAATCCCGAAGATGGTCAACTTGTTTCAACCGTTACTCAAACTTTTGAAAACCCTGGGTACTATACTTTAGAATTAAGCGATCCCATTAGTTTACCGGCCGGAACCAAATATTCTGTTGTTGAACAGTTGACTTATTATAATGCTCAGTTCCAAGATGTGGATACTGATTTCTTAGAACCTATTCCGGAACTACAAAGTGTTGAGGTTGAATTTGGAATCGCCGACCCCTATTTCCAAAATATGATAGATGATGAAGGTAACGACATTGGTTTTACCGCTGTAAAGGACACAGTAACCGTTGAACCTGGAGAAAGTTATTTATACGGCTTTAACGGTACCATCGGCGTTACGCCTCCTACCTGGAATGATATTACGGAGCCTGAAATATATGATAAGTTAAATATGCCTGTCGAAATTAATAATCCCGTTAACGGGACGATCTCAAAATCGGAAATGGTACCAGGCAACGTCATGATTAAATCATTTACAACTTATGGTATTGGAGATGATAATATCAATCCGAGTTCAATTACCTTGACCCAGGGAAGTCTAGATAGTGGGAATTATTATTTAACTACCGTTTCTGGTGGTAGAAACAGCATAGAAATAGGGGCCGTTTTAGAACCATCAAACAGCACTGTTGATATCAACTGGTCCGCCTCACCCTCTAATGTAGTTTCCGTTGAAGGTGACGGTACAAAAGCTACGGTAACGGCTTTAAATGAAGGAGAGGCCACTATCACTGCAACAACTTACAATAACTTAGTTGCAACTGTTAAATTTATAGTAAACAATAACGAAATAACCTGTGATGGCCTTGATTTTATAAGTTATACTCCGGATTCTTTTACTGTCATAGCCAGAAACGTTAGTAGGAATACAGCAATCCCTAATTCTAAATCTCCACAGCAACTGAGCCTTTTTACCTGGTCTGCAGCCAATCAAAGCGATATAAACGCTAAAGTAATGCGGCAAATTCCCGGCACCAACGACTGGATCTACGAGTCAATTCCGGTTAACGATACAGGGGCTCATAATTATTTTGTTCACGCCGACCATATTTACGCGCACGTTTACGGTTCTTCCGAGTTAAACTCAAATGGGAACTTGATTCGAACGGGAAATTATGACTGGTTCTTACCAAGTTCAGCCGATTCGCCTCTAGTGGCTTATATAGCCTATTGTCAAAATACCGGTTTTGTAACTCCGACCGTTTTTTCAGGCCAAACATCCGGAAATATAAATGATCCGTATTCGCAACATTTGGAAGGTTTCCGTATTTCTTCAGGACTTGAAGGGATAGAATTAAACAGTACGGTTTATGCTCAGGGTTTAGGTTGGCTGGATACGGTTTCAGATGGAACCTATGCCGGGACTATGGGTGAAAATAGAGCTCTGGAGTCAATTGTTATCGATATGAAATCCGATATCCCATATTTTACCGATTTAATTGGATGTCAATACCGCGTTTATATAAAAGATTCCGGATGGACTGCCTGGATCCCTGCCGGTCAAGAAGCTGGAACTCCTGGTTCCGGTAAACCAATTCAGGCATTGCAGGTCTCCCTGGTTCAAAAAGAAAATTCAAGTAATTAAAATATTTAGTAAAACTTCTAATTATTTTATTGATTTTAAATAACACTCACATATATCTTTTAGGCTGTTGAAAAAGTTTAAAAAGGGCGATTTCTTCACGGATATTGCCCTCTTTTTTTCGAGATTTTAAATAACTACACTTTTTTTGTTACTATTGTTGTTTATACTAATTAATATGAGAGGTTTATCGATGCGATTTAAACACACTAAAAATCTTATTTTACTGCTTATTTTAACGATAACATTTGCGACTCTGCTATCGACGAGTGCGCTAGCTGAAGATTCGGATAAAAGCATCATTCCGGTTCAAAATGGAAACTACTTTAGTTTTAAACCCAGAACGAAACTCCCGACAAGAAAACCGATTACAGCTAGAGCGACTCAAACTCTACCGAGTAGTTATGATTTAAGAAACGTCGACGGTAAGAGCTACGTAACGCCTCCGGAAAATCAAGATCCGTGGGGATGCTGTTGGGCTTTTGGAGCTCTCAGTGCTGCCGAGTCAAACGCAATTTTAGATGGAAGTCCAGAGTCGACCAATTTTTCAAAACGGGCACTTGCCTGGTACACTTTTCAAAAACAGGGAGCGCAGGGAAGCCCATCCTCTACTTATGAAGGAACGAGTTTAACCAGTAATTCACCTCAAAATTCGATTCTTCCCTTTAACGCGGGTGGACTCACATCGGACATTATCTCTCAGATGTCTAGTTGGAACGGCGCGAGTTCTACTGCAGAGATTCCCTATCAAAACGATGAGGGGATCATCAGAGATACTGAAAACGGTATTGTTACCTATTCTCCAGAAGGCACCTGGGCGCTACCCTATGAAGATATATACGACAACCAGTACCATTTACAAAACAGTTCGGAAATTAATACATATTTTGATTATTCTCCGGAGTGGATCGAACAATACACGGAGATGGCAAAGAATATGATCCTCGAAAACGGCGCTATCATGCTTAGCTTTGGGATATACGACGACACCCCTTACTTTAATAGTGAGACCTTCTCCCAATATGTTTCAACACCAATGCTTCCGAACCACGTCGTCTCCATAATCGGTTGGGACGATAATTACCCAATCTCGAACTTTAATCCTGAGAATTTACCACCTGCTCCAGGAGCGTGGATCTGTAAGAATAACTGGTCGACGAATTGGGGAGACGACGGTTATTTCTATATCTCTTATTACGATCAGACACTAGAGGAATTCTGTGATTTCGATGTTGAGACAAGTGAAAGTGGCTACAATTACGATGATATCCATCAATACGATTTCATGAGTGATAGAGAAGATTTGAGCGCAGCCGCTACTGAAGAGGTCATAACGGATTTTCAGGCCAATAATGTCGACGCGAACAATGTTAAAGTAGCTAACGTCTTCACGAGCGATGAGGACGCAATTTTAAAAGCCGTTTCAACTTATACGTATTATACGGATGCAAGCGTTAATATCCAGATCTACGCTCTCAATTCAAATTCGCAAAATCCTGAAGATGGAACGCTGCTTTTGACCCAGTCGGAAGATGTGGCTCTTACAGGTTTTTATACGATCGATCTCGAGGACCCGATAAAACTTCCAAAAGGACAAAAATACGCGGTAGTTGAAAACATCATCTATCCGGATTTAGAGTTCGAACCCGGGATCTTCTACGATGCGCCAGGACTGCCGATCGAATATGGTACCGACCAACCGTTACCGATGCAGATAGCTAATATGAATTTTACTGGTACGATCGACGCGGAGATGCACTTTGACGTCAATGTCGACGAAGGAACGAGTTATGTTTACGGTCTCAGTGCAGAATCTCCAGCCTGGAACGATTTGAGCGATCCTCAAACGAGAGAGTTACTCAGTGTACCGGTGCAGGATTATTTTGAAACAGATGAACCAATTGAGGCTATCCCGGGTAACGCGATGATCAAAACTTATACGACAGAGTCTGAAACGCCGATAATCCCGACAGAAAGCATCAGTGTCAACGACGGTATCGAAAATATCTACCTCGCCACAGCAACCGGAGCTACAAATTCTATCGATCTGACCGCGACGCTCTCACCTTTGGGCGCGAGCGATCCCATTACCTGGACCATCGAAACAGACACGGTTGCTTCGCTCTCTACCGTAAACGGTCCGAATACGACTTTAACAGCTGTTGCCGAAGGTAGAACGCTCTTAACTGTTACCGCAGGAGCCGCGACGACAGAGATATTAGTCACAGTCATTAATTCACAGGTAGTTTGTTCTCATATTGGTATTAAGGCATCTTCACCCGATTATTTTACTTTCTATGCCTACGATGTAATCCCCAATCCTGCTTTTAACCTGGTAGGAAATGTTGAAAGAATGTCGGTCTTTTGCTGGTCGACAAAGGATCAGAGCGATATTAACGCAAAAGTTGCGGAACATATTCCAGGGACAAACGATTGGATCTTTGAGAACTTCCCGGTCAACAATAATGCGATAAACAATTATTTTGTCAACGCCGAAAATATTATGATCAATGTCTACGCATCGATGGACAAAAACAGTAATGGTAATCTTCTCGCTACAGGCGTTTATGATTGGATCAATTCGGGTTCAACGGGAGCTCACACGATCGCTTATATCGGCTACTCACAGAATCTAGGGTTTGATAAACCGACGGTATTTAACGACGACATAGCCGGAACAACGGGAAGAGCTCTAAACTTAGAAGGCTTTAGAATTGGGGCAAATGTCCAGGAAGTTGAGATCAACACGCAAGTACATGTCCAAAATATTGGATGGATGGACCCGGTTGGTAGTGGAACGTACGCGGGAACGATGCATAAAAATCTAGGAATTGAGGGGATCATATTTACGCTTTCTGGAGAAAACGCATGGCAAGCTAAATTAGAATACCGGGTCTATCAGGAAGGAATAGGCTGGCAGGATTGGGTTAGCACAGGTCAACTTGCCGGAAGTACGGGTAAAAATATTCAGATTGAAGCCGTACAAGTCCGATTACTTTCTAATTATTAAATAAATTCGGGACTTGGCAAACGAGTCCTTTTTATTAAAAGTTTTTCTCGACAAAAACTAAAAATCCTTATTTGGTCCTAATGTGGTAAATTTAAGCCAGACGCCCTTGGATGATTAGAAAGAGAAATACTTCGACCAACCTGAAAGGTCGACCCAAACCTTTAGATTGGCTTAAGATTTAAAATAAATTTAAAGAGGTAAACGATGGAAAAAAGAAAAATCAGATCACTGGAAGTTACTCCAATTGGTATGGGATGTATGGGTTTTTCCCACGGTTACGGACAGATCCCAGATGAGAAATATAGCATAGAAGCCATTTAGGATGCCTACAACTTTGGATGCAATTTTTTTGATACGGCTGAAATATATTCGCCAAACTTGGAAGGAATCGGCCACAACGAAAAGATCGTCGGTAAGGCTCTTAAGGATGTCAGAGATAAAGTGGTCATCGCGACAAAACTTCACATAAAACCGGAAGAAGTAGAGGAGCTAGGCTCCGTTTATGAAGTTGTAAAAAATCACCTAAAAGGTTCCATGAAGCGTCTGCAAACCGACTACATCGATTTATACTACCTTCACCGAATCAATCCGGAGGTTCCCGTAGAAGAAGTAGCCGAAGCCATGGGAAAACTAATCGAAGAAGGGCTTATTAAAGAATGGGGGATCTCTCAGGTTTCCGGTGAAACTTTAAAGAAAGTCAACGAGATCACACCAATTGCCGCGGTTCAAAACCTTTATAATATGTTGGAACGCGATTGTGAAGAAGATGTTTTTCCCTATGCCCTCGAAAATGATATTGCGGTTATTCCTTTTTCTCCAATCTCGAGTGGACTGCTTTCAGGAAAAATTACGAGAAATACGGAATTTGAAAAATACGACGACGTCCGGAATTTTGTTCCCCAATTATCAAAGGAAAATCTTATCGCTAACGAACCGATCGTAGAAGAGCTGCAAAAAATTGCTGAGAAAAAAGGCGTAACTCCGGCACAGATCTCGCTATCTTGGATGTTAAAGAAATATCCAAACGTCATTCCAATACCCGGTTCAAAAAACAAAGAACGTATCATTGAAAACCTCTCCGCCTGGGATGTGGAACTAACGGATAAAGAATTTGAGGAAATTGAAGACATGCTCGGCCGCCTAGAAGTTCACGGACACCGCGGCCACGTTGAAGATAAACTACCCGTTTTATTAAAAAATAATTTAAATTAAAAGGTCAGATATGAATAAAACGTTACGTTTGATAATTCCCCAATGGAAAGGCGGCGTTCAAAGCTATTATACGTTTGGAGCGGACGTACTGGCCTATATAGCACCGGAAGGAAGAAATGAAAAAACGGTCCGAATCGACATCAAAACGGATCTGAGTAAAGAACCGAAGGAAGAAAACGGGATCGTCGAAGAAACGAGCCAACTTCAAGAGCTTAAAAAAGTTGAAGAAGTTTGCAAGAAAGAAAATCCCGACAAAATAATTATCTTTGGTGGAGATTGTTCCGTCTCACAGGGACCTTTCGACTATCTAAGTGAAAAATACGGAGACAAATTAGGGATTATTTGGTTAGATTCCCATCCGGACATTTCTACTACAATTAATTCCAATCACCTCCACGAAATGGTATTAACCAACATTCTAGGTCTTGGGAATAATTCATTTTCCAAAAAAATGAAAAATCCGATCTCCCCAAGCCACGTGATCTACGCTGGCCTTGTAGAAAATCCTGAAATCAAGTTTAACAGCTTGGATTCTCCTATTGATATTCCAATTATCTCGCCGGAAGAAGTCATAAATAAGGATGAAAAGATTAGTAATTGGATCAAAGATAGAAAAATTGAAAAAATCTGTGTTCACTTCGATCTTGACGTACTATCCCCCGAAGGATTTAGATCTCTTACTTCTTCGAAACCTTTTCAGACAGTCGAAGAATACGGAGCCGCGGTCGGTAAGCTTAATCTGGTTGAGATCGTAAGCTTTCTTAACTATGTCAATGACAAAGCTGAAATCGTTGGTTTATCCATTGCGGAATTTGTTCCCTGGGATCTGATAAATCTGAGAAACGCGATGGAAGACCTACCTATATTTCAATGAAATTTATAAGATACCAAGCTCATTAGGTTGAGCTTGGTTTTTATTTTCTCTATCATTAAAATATTTTTGAAGAACATGTTAAATTTTATTAGTTTCTTGTTAATCTTTTGAGTTAATATGTTAAATTATAAGAACTTCATGTTAAGTTTTAACTTAACATGTTAAATTTTTTAATCTATATGTTAAAATTTATGTAGATAATTAAAAATTTATTATTAATTGTTATGGAAAAAGAAGAATTATTTGACATATTGAAATATGGTGAACACCTAAATTTAGAATGTAAAGAAGGTAAAAATAAACTTCCAAATTCAATTTGGTCGACCTATTCCGCCTTCGCTAATAGTGATTCAGGAATGATCGTCATCGGCATTAAGGAAAACCTTAAAGAGAAAGATTTTGAAAAACGCTTTACCATCGAAGGTGTTGAAAATTCGGAAAAGCAGATTTCTGATTTTTGGAACACAATCAACAGCGAAAAAGTAAATAAAAATATTTTGGTTGATGATGACGTCTCAATTGTCGAAATTGATGATAAAAAAGTTATTTTAATAAACGTACCCCAAGCTGATTTTCGTAGTCGTCCTATTTTCATTAACGGTAATCCATATAAAGGAACTTATAAAAGAAATTATGAAGGGGATTATCATGCTACTAAAGATGAAATCAAAGCTATGATCCGTGACCAAAGTTTTCAAGGCGATGACGGTACTTTACTGGATCATTTTACTTTAGATGATTTAGATTTAGAAAGTATTGAATCCTACCGAAACGAGTTTGCTTCGCTAAATCAAAACCATATTTGGAATAAGCTCATAAACGAAGAATTTCTAAAAAAAATGGGTGCTTATCAAATTGACCGAAAAACAGGAAACTATTTTCTTACGAAAGCTAGCCTTCTTATGTTTGGTAAAAGCGAAGCAATTATGGAAGCTTTTGGTAATGTTCGGTTTGACTACATTGATCAAAGTCAAAATTCATCGGCTTTTCGGTGGCAGGACAAATCAACTTTCGACATAACTTGGGAGAATAATCTTTATAATTTTTCTCATGAAGTGACTAACCGCCTTTATTCTGGGTTGAAACGGCCGTTTAAACTTGAAGGAGCTCACCGTATTGACGACTCATCCGTTCACAAAGCTCTTCGAGAAGCTGTTATAAACCTTATAATCCATAGCGATTTTAACATTTCAGGCGTTTTAAAAGTCATAAAAGACGATCGAGGTTATCATTTCTTCAATCCAGGAAGACTTAAAATTCCAATTGATCAAATTTATCAAGGAGGTAGTTCGGTAGCCAGGAATCCTAGAATCCAAAATATGTTTCGAATGATTGGTTTTGGCGAAAATATAGGATCTGGTTTTCCTTTGATCTTGGAAACTTGGGAAGATAACAATTGGCGTTTCCCCGACCTTAAATATAATTCAGATCTTGATCAAGTCGAACTGAACTTATTTACGTATCCACTCCAATCAGAGGATTCAGAGGAATTTCTTACCGATCTTTTTGGAGATCTCTATAATAATTTAAGTAAATTAGAAAAAAATATCTTAAGAACTGCTCTATTTGAAAATAACGTTACAACCGAACGTATAAATTTACTTTATGGAAATAACGGAAGTGAAATTGAAATAGCGATACAAAATTTGCTCGATAATGAATTTCTTATTCAAAATCCTAATCCACGTTGGTATAGTTATAAACTTAATTCTAAGTTCTCTTCTAAGAAAACAAATATATCACCTGTTTTAACTGGAACGATAGATAACAAAAAAGAAAAAATCATAAACGACTACGTTTTAGAAAACGGGTCTATCACAATTTCCAAAACGATGGAGCTACTTAATTTAAAAAGCCGTCAAAGTGCAGCCAGTTATCTTAATAAACTGGTTGAAAAGAAAATTCTAAAAAAGAAGAAAAATGGAAAAGAAAACCGGTACGTTTTAGTAGAATAATTTTTCAGAAAAACACAGAGAAATACCATAAAACGGAAAGCTCATCTACAGTCGCAGTTGAACTTTCCGCTTTTTTAATTGTTTTAATCTCTTAGCTTCTTAACTTTAAAGCTTACCGTAGTCTTATCATCAAACTGAGGCGCGCTACCGACAAATTCTTCTACATCAGTTTTTACAATCTATATAGGGTTACTTTCGGACTTAAATTATTAGCTTTATTCAAGATTTCTTTAAGACGACTTTCCCATAAAATTCTTCATTTATATATTGGGCTTCGACGATACCGTCTATGTAAAAGAAAATTTTTGACTGGATTTGAGACCTGATAAGGCATTTCCAGTATTATTGCTAAAACGATTAATTATACTTACTTTCTTGTGACATTCTGGTAAATCGGTAAAAGTCGACTTCAATCATAATTTATGTTAAATCAATCGGGCAGCGCGACCAACATAATTTGGATCGCCTCGATCGGCCGCTTCTCTCCGGTCGTACCGGATATCCCACCGTCTTTAGCCCAGTCCTGCCAACCAATGTTCGAGCAGTGCGACCGGTACAGAACTTCATAGTGATCGGCCTTTTCACCGGTAAGAGAGATCTTGATGGCTTCAATTGCTCTTCTCTCCCCGACCGTACCGGCTATTTCATCGTCACCGACCGGATCCATCCAGCCTTTCCCGCTGACGTGGACTTGATACTTGAGCTGAAGATCCGGATCGTTAGCTGTGATTTGGATCGCTTCTAAGCGCAGACCCTTTTTAATGGTTCCGGCAACTTCAAATTCTTTACAGTAATCTTCTTGCCAACCGTAATTTCTACCGTGGACTTTGTAGCTTAAAAGAGGCACCTTGTCTTCTTCGGAATCGGTTTCATTTGCGTCCTTTGAAGCTATAGTTCCCAGATCTTCAGACGTTTCCAAAAATTCTTCGTCGATGTTCGGATCGATTACGTCTTCGGCAGTTACCTCACGTTCGGAATCTGAACCAAGCATCTCATTGGACAGTTCTTTGTCCGAATCAGTTTTAAGTTCCTTGTCGGCAGTTTTTTTCTTAAGATATTCGTCTTCTAAAATTTCCGAATCTATAACTTCTTCTTTGCCAGCGTCTGTACCAATCTCTTCTTTTGACTCGCCATTTGTATTTGCAGCTAATTCTTCATCCGTAGGAGTTTCCGATTGATCTTCACTAGTTACAGCCGAGTCTTTAGGCCCGGCTTGTTTTTGAGCCAAGACCGACGGCGTACAAAAAGTAAGAACCATGACCAATAGAAGGATGATTAAAAGTTTACGTTTTCTTTTCATATCTCCTCTTTAATCCGGCTTAGGACCTAAGCCAATTAACCTTAAATAAAACTTAAATTTTTAAAACAGTAAATTAAATTTAATTTTGATTGTAGTAAATTATACCCCAAATAATTCTTTTATGTGACAGATGTAATGATATTTTAAGTTAATTTAAGGTTTACTTAAGAAAAGAAAAGCCCTGCTACAACGTGTGGTTGTAGTAGAGCTCAATAGATTTTAAATTTTTTAGATTATCTAGATCAGAGGATTTAAAACGACCTGGACCGCCTGGATCGCTTGGCCGGACCCACCTTGACCGGCTATGCCATTGTTGCTGACCCAATCGCTCCAACCGGACTCTTTCGTAAAGACGCGGTAACGGAAATCGGTGAGAAGCGACAAATTTGGAACGGCTTCTTCAAGGTTAAGCTTAATGGCCTCGAGCGGACGGTTTTGTTCCATCGTCCCACAGTAGACGCCATCGTCGACTTCCGGAAGCCAACCAAGGCCTTGGGCGTAAGCCGTACTGGAGATTTCGATCCCCTCCAGACCCGAGGATATTCGAAAGCCTTCTAAATGTTGTGAATACGGATCCAGGAGATTGCCACTGGTCGTTCCGTCCCACACGGTCGGCTTTACAAAGCCGGTGTTTTGACAGTAAGAGATGTAAGCCACGTTCGGGGAATTAAGTATCCCCGGATTCAACCAGTCGTAAGTTCCCACCTGCATCAACCGTCCGTCGTTGTTCGGGTTCGTCGAGGCATAGACGTTTATTTTGATATCGTTGGCGTCGATGAAGTAATTGTTGACGCTGTTGTCGTTGACCGGGACCCCTTCGTAAATCCAGTCACTAGTGCCCGGGACCTGGTGCATCAATTTGGCGTTGATGTCGCTTTGGTCGGGCGCGGACCATGCAAACAAACTTACCCGTTGTGGGGATAGCGCGTCTGCAATAGCGGGGTTGGCCCTCACGTTTTCAAGCATGACGGAGAAACGGTCGGGCGTATAGTCGATAATGTCCAAACCGTCACTGATCAGATCGTCGTTACTGACGTAAACCGTGGCCGTTGCCACCAGTCCGTTCCCACTCGTCGCAGTGACCGTGGCCACTCCTTCGTTTTCCGCTTTGAGAAACCTTGCATTTTTATCCAATGCGCCTGAATCTACAAATGAAACGACGTTTTCTGGGGTGACGGACCAAGTCACGTCGGTCGTCGTATTGCTCGGTTCTATAACGACCGAGATCGACTCGTACCTACTGTTTCCGTCACCTTCTAAGGTCGTCAGGTGGAATTCGGATTTATTGACGGCCATAGAGGTCGGATTGATGATGTCATCTCCGATGCCATAAGTCGTATAGGCTTTGATCATGACGTTGCCCGGGACAGTGGTACAAGGTCGTTCCTCTTCGGAAGGCCCTTCATAAGTTCTTGTCAGTGACAGCTTGTCCTTTATTTCCGCATTCGTGATATCGACCCACTCCGGCGGTGTTACCCCGATTGTTCCGTTTAACCCGTAAACATAACTTTGCCCGGGATCGACGTGAACGACGTAATCTTCACTGGCCAGGCCAACGATTTCCCCTGTACTGTCAAATAAATTAATGATCAGTGGTTCTTCAAAACCGTATTCGACCGCGAGGTCCTGCATCGTAGGCATGACGGGTTTTTGCGGTTGGTCCGTATCGTTTTCCGTATAGGAAACGTCGTAGTAGGTGATCGATTCGACAACGGAATAACTGGTTCCTTTCGGAAGTTCAATTGGTTCTGGCAGCTCGATCGTATAAAAACCACCGTTTTCAAAATCTTTGGTTAAAGAAGCTTGCAAGGTTCCTTGTTCCGGATTGGTCGCGCCGGGCTGTAAGAGGTAGACATCGACCGTCACAGTCGACGCGTTATTTAAGGCCGGAAAAGCCGAAACAGCCCGTAAGACCTGGTCGCTTTCAGCCGTGAAAACATTGGCCATTTTTAAATTACCGGCGGGAATAGAACCAAAATCCAAAGCTTCTGCGATATTGAGATCCGTATAAGTAGGATCAACCGGATTAGCTCCACGAAGATTCGTGAAATCGTACTGGTTGTTTTTATCGTAGGAATATCCGGTTTCTTCAGTTTCTACGTTAAACCCTGCGACATTGTTGATCGTTTGATCGTAATAGGATAAATAGAAATAACCTTGATCGCCATAATCAATTCCCCAGGAATTCTTCACGATCCAGGCTCCGTCACCAGGCGGGGTGATATTGAAATTACTGGCAGGATAGTCGTCGTCCCAACCTACAATGAGGACAGAGTGGGATAAAGGAATTAGTTCATTTATATATTGGGCTGCGTTGGTTTCATTATAAAATTGGCTTTCAGCTTTTTGCGCCTTATAATCTAATCTAAGGGCTCCGTATTTTAACAACAGCTCTTTGGCTTTAGGGGTGAATTCTTCTTGAGTAGTCCTTTTAGTGGCTGGCCCACAAAGGACTTCCGCGTTTTGTAGATGATAGGCATTGTCGTAGAGATGATCGTAGTTTAGCGACCAGTCCCCATTAGGGTCGCCAACCGGTCCCCCTATAAGAATTTCGTAGTCGTTATTGCTGTTACAATAAGGCACTTGAGCTTCTGTACAAGCACCGAGCCAGGTTTGCATCTGGGCTATTCCAGTATACATTTGACCACCGGTATTATAGATTCTGCTTGAGGGATCGTACTGCCAGGACAAATCGATGTCTGTCAAAGTGAGCCCTTCGTATTCCTCCGGCGTCATCTCTTTTGAACCTTCCAGTTGAAAGGCGTACCAAGCCAGTGCTTTTTCCGAAAGATTTATGCTCGGATTTGCTCCGTTCATGATCGCGTTCGATTCGGCGGCACCGATACAAGCGTGGGCCCAACAGGTCCCCAAACTACCTTGAGATTTAATGGGAGTAACATAGTTTCGACCATCGACGTTTCTGAGGTCGTACTTTGCCGGAAGCGACGGTTCGGGTTCGGTCGGCTCTTGATCCATTGTCGCGTCTTGACCCGTCCCGGGAGCGGTCACTATATCGTCTTCAGCGAAAGCGAGTGGCATGAACAGACAGAAAAAAAGGCATAAGAAGGCCGTGATTCGGGAAACAACTTTCATCAAATATTTCCTTTCTCGGTATTTTTAAGATCGCTTACCTTAAAAATACTTGAAATTTATTACTTAGTTCATTTTAGCAGTTTAACGATATTTGGTTCAATTTATCTCACGAAATCATGTTATTTCTTTGTCTGTAGATCCTGCCAACACTCCTTACTTAATTTTTAATTGTTTATCTAACCGTCATTCAAAACCAACGGTGTCAAAAGAAAGAAGCGGATCAGTAAAAACCATTCACGTTTTTTCTTGTGTCCTCTTCTGAGATTATTCAATAGGATTTCATTCGAAGAAGAAAGCTTCTTTTTGAAATAATAGAAGTATGATTCTATTAAAATACTGAAATAATATAAGTATACTTATATTAAATCTTAGATATAATATAATTATAGTTATATTAAATATTGTTTTTAAATCATGATTTGTTTATAGAAAGCGCAGTAGAAAAAAATGACTTCACCCAATCGAGAAAATTTAATTGAAATCTTAAGAAGTTTTAATCCATGGTGGGACTTAAAAAAGGTTCCGGATTATTTTTTAGAAAAATTCAAACGAAATGCGTTTTATAGGATCAATGACTTTTTAAAAGAAAGTAATTTAAGAAGAACCATCATTTTATCCGGTCTTCGTCGGGTCGGAAAGACAACCATACTTTATCAACTTATTGATAAATTGCTTAACGATGGAGTCGATCCGGAAAAAATTATTTATATCTCCTTTGATCATCCAACTTTAAAAGATACGGATCTTGGCGATTTATTAAATAACTACCATGATTCTGTTTATTCCGCAAAAGACGTTTATTACATTTTTGATGAAATCCAGTACGCTCGGGATTGGGATAGATGGTTAAAAGTTATTTACGATCAACAACCACAAACTCAAATCATAGCTACAGGTTCGGCGAGTCCTGTTCTTTCAAAAGGTCACTCTGAAAGTGGCGTAGGACGCTGGATCTCGGTTCAAGTACCAACTTTATCATTTTACGAATACTGCAAGCTTTTAGAAATTGACGAACCGGATGTTTCAGATAATTTAACGATTTCTTCATTTTTTAAGATGTCCCCTTACGAAATTATTAAAGTGAGAGATCAGTTAAGAAAGCTCCAGAAATACTTTAATGAATATTTAAAAGTAGGAGGTTTTCCAGAAATGGCTGCAGAAAGTAATGAGTTTCTGGCGAAACAGATGATAAGAGAAGACGTCATCAATAAAGTCATTAATTCGGATCTCCCTCAATTATACGAGATCAGAAATATACGCGATCTTGAAAGAGTTTTTCGTTACATTTGTGATGTATCTTCAAACATTATTTCTTTTGAAACCATCTCAAAAGAATTTACGAACGCTTCAAGATCAGTTGTAGAAAAATATATAAAATATCTTGAATCAGCCAATCTAATTAAGTTAAGTTGGCCGATCGATCTAGAAGGTAAAAAGATCCTTAAAGCGCAACCCAAAGTTTACCTTACCGATAATTCAATTGGTTTAGCTATTAATATGAAGAAAAATGAAAATCTGACCATAGAGGAATTAGGCCAAATCGTAGAAACTACAATTTTTAATCATTTAAGCAGCATAAATTTTTACAATCCCCTTTCCCTTGGTTATTTTAGAAACACTAAAACCCAAAAAGAAATCGATATTGTCATTGAAAATAATCTGAAGGATTATACGTTGATTGAAGTGAAATATCGCGACCAAATTCGTCTCCCAAAATCGGACGCTATTCATAAATATAGCGATAAAGTAAGTTATAGTATTGTAATCACAAAAAACAATGAAGATTTTAAGATCATTGAAAAGGAGAACAGTAAAATCTTGTTTATTCCAGCTCATGCTTTCTTGTATATTCTAGGCCAAGCTGAATTGAAAGGTTACAATGGTTTATTTTGACCTAAATTTTATAAAATTCTAGTACTGTAAATCGCAAATAACGGGGCATAAATTTTTTTGCGACATTCTGTAATATAATCTCCCTTGGGAGAGGT
>CANRHG010000016.1 GCA_947630385.1 uncultured Eubacteriaceae bacterium | reverse complement strand
ACATCGAAAAACGCGCGCCGGCAAGCTTTGCCGCCCGCTCAAAGTCGAGGATATCAAGCTCGGTTCCGAGGTCCCAGTGGGCCTTGGCCGGAAAGTCAAAGACCCGGGGCGTGCCCCAGCGCCGTACTTCGATATTGTCGTTTTCGTCGGCTCCGACCGGCGTAAATTCCGACGGCAGATTCGGCAGGACCAGCAGCGCGTCTTCGAGCTCTTTGTCGATCCCACGAAGGGTCTCGTCTTTTTTCTTGATCTGCGAGGACAGCTCTTTCATTTCTTTGAAAATGGGTTCGCAGTCTTTTTTCTCACGCTTGTACTGCGCGATGAGTTTACTGGTCTTGTTTTGCCGGGCTTTCATCGCCTCGACTTCCGAGATGAGTGCCCGGCGCTCACGGTCGAGGGTCAGGACGTTTTCGATCTCCTGGCTGTAGTCCGTTCCGCGCGTGTTGAGTTTTTCGATGATCTGTTGCGGATTTTCCCTGATTTTTCTTATATCTAACAATTATTTAATCAACTCCTTGTATTCTTCCGCCCCGACGAGATCGTCGACCCCACCTTCGTCGAGGATCTTTACTTTCACGATCCAGCTATCGTAGGGTTCCGAATTGACGAGTTCGGGCGAATCTTCAAGTTCCGTATTGACTTCGAGTACTTCCAGATCAAACGGGGCTTCCAGGTCCTGGTCTTTCTTGGCCGACTCGATGCTAAAGAGAAAGTCGCCCCGTTCCAACATCTGCGGCTGTGGCAGCTCGATATAGAGCAGTTCTTCCAGATTTTTCTGAGCGTGATCGGTGATGCCGAGATACGCTTCGGCTCCGTCACGCTTGACCCACAAATGTTGTTCGGGATCGTATAGTAAATCTTCTAGTACATTTGTCATAATCTTGGCTCCTATCCTTAAAGTTTATCAGTTACGTTTTAAATCTGCAGCTTTCTCATCCTCTCATAACTTTTACCGTTTTTATAAGGCTTCGATTCGAATCGTCTTATTTCTCCCCAATTCTACACAAAAACCTTAAATTTACTTAAGCTTTCTCAAGTTGCGCAAAAAATTTTTTTCGTCGCTTAATGGTTTACAAAACGACAAACCTACCTCCAAAAAAACGCGCCATAGCAGGGAAAAGAGCGTGCGCAACTTATCTTCTATACGCAACTTGGTATTTGAAAACGGGTCACGGTTTAATTTTGATTATCCTCAAAATCCAAATTTGGTTGTAAGATAAAAAGCACTCCGACGGAGAACGCTGCAGCAATTAAAACCAAGGAAAAACTAAAATGAAAAAAACAATGCTATTGCTCTTAATACTGTGTCTCAGTTCCGGTGTGCTCGCCGCCCCGCAGCGCACCAGCGATCCGGTGACGTACGACAGTTACCTGGACGAATTTGACAATCCCAGAACCGGGACCCTCGACAGTGGAAAGATTTGGAGCGACAAATCGGTCGTTGCCGGGGACCCAGAGACGGAAAAACAACTGGAAATCGACGGACAGACGGTCAACTATTGCGCCGACTTTCTTGAAATCTTTTCGGCGCTCGGATCCGTCTCAACCCTAAACCTAAACGAAACGGCCCCGACCGACACCGTCCTACTCTTAGACGTCTCGCCGTCCATGGGTACACCCGTAGGAGATTCTACCCTAATTGAGCGTATCTTGGAAGCGGCCAACCAGACGATCGACACGCTCTTACAGAATCCGCAAAACCGCGTGGGTGTGGTCGTTTTTGCGAAAGAAGCGGCCGAACTGATCCCACTGGATTCCTACGAAAGAAATCCAGAAGGGACCTATCTAACACTCGAATACCTTAAGCGCCCACCAGAACCAAATACGCCCCTGGCCTACTTTGACCTTAAAGCCCAGGTCACGACCACCGGTGGAGAGTCTGTTGAAAACCTCGCTACGACCATCGAGGGTAACGATGGTGATCTTGGCCGGACCTCTTTTCAACAGCTGGGCCTTTACAAAGCCTTTGATGCGCTCTTAAAGAGCCCCCGACAGGGAAGTCGTCCTCGGCTCGCCTTCTTATCGGACGGCTTTACGAATGTATCGAGTCTAAACTGGCAAGAGCCAGAGGGCGAAACAATGACATTTCAAAACGGAGAGATCAAATTTTACTCCGCCAACATCCTGACGACCTTACTTACGGCCTCGTACATGAAAAGCCGGGTCAACCGGGCCTACTCGTATCCTGCCGAAGTGTTAAGTTTCGGCATCGACCTTGAAGACAATGCCGACAAAGACGTCACCCTGGCCCTGATCGATCCCGGTGAGTACTTTAAAGAAAACGGGACCGGTTACATCGGCGAAGCCTACGAGGCGTTTATGGACTGGTTAAACGGAAAAGGGATCATTCCCATACCCCCGAGCTTAGAGATACCACCATTAGAACTTGAACAAAATCCCGGAACCGAAGTAAGTAACGACGAAATACGCCAAAACATCGCTTTTGTTGATACCTACGCGGGTATTTCGGCCGAGGATCTTCCCGGAAGTTTCAGTACGCCGCTGACCCAGTCCAGCCAAAGCAGTTTTGATCTCATCGACGACACGACCGAAAACGCCAGCGGAGACGTCAATACGCTTACTTACGTCGATCCCATCGGCGAAGGCATGAAAATCAGCGGGATCCCTTACTGCGAGATCGGTGGACAGCTTTATCCCGTCACCTTCGACGGAAGCGCCTATCATATCCAGGAAAACGGCAATACCCCACTTCCGGAAGGAACGGACGAGGTGAAAATCGAAGTGGCTAACGAAAATGGCAATGAAACCCTAAAAGTTCACCTCCCGCAAAAAGTGTTACCGGTCGTGAACACGACCGTCACCGTCGTAGACGGCCAACTTCAGATCGAAAGCAGCCTAAAGGAACCGACTTCCCTACCGTTTCGCCTGTTTTATACGCTCGACCATACCAGAGAAGGGGAGCTCTACACCAACCGTTTTACGGATCAAGACTATCCCGTGCTAGAAGCTTCCCAAGGGGACGCGTACGTCAGCTTCATCGCCTCAAAGCAAAACCCGTTTTATTACGTTCAGGACGACCACACGGTCTACAAAAACAGCAGCGAAGGCGAAGGCGAAGTTAGGAGCGAGACCAACGAAGAAGGCACTCTTTTATCGGAACCCGTCGACGACCCGGCAGAAATCGATCCGAACGATTCTTACTACATCGAAGACACGTACTACCGGACCGGTACGACCAGAAGCGTGGGCGAGAGTTTTAAGTACTGCTTTTGCCTGAGTGGGCAAGACCTTCTGCCGGCCAAGGCCCTCTCACGCGGTACGGACAGCCCGGGCATAAGGCGCTATGGAGACCTATCGGATTTTGTGGTCAAAAAAGCGGACAATCCGACCGGGACGGCCGAATTGCGCCTCGCGCCATACGCGCCACAACTAAGCAGCGACGGACTCATCATCAGCCAACTCGGCAATAACGGGCGTATGATCTTTACCAACGCTTTTCCCGAACTGAGCCTTACGAAAAAACACGCTCTGTCCGAGACGCAAACGCCGGTGAGCGAGCCGCTAGAAGTGAGCGAAAACGACGTGATCTTTTATGAATTGGAACTGAAAAACACCGGAACGCTTCCGGCAACCGACGTGACGGTCACCGATACCCTACCTCAAGGGCTTGAAATCGTATCGTACGACAATCTCGCTAGCCCCAGCCAGACGCCGAACACCGTACAGTGGCAAATCCCTTATATCGGTTCGGGTGAATCGGTGATTCTTAAAGTCAGCGCCAAAGTCCCACCCGGAACCGACCCCCAGGACTTTAAAAATACGGCTACTTACGAAACGCAGGGCGTCCACGATACTTCAAATACGGTCGTAGAGACTTTAAAGGCGCCGCAAAGTCTTGTGATTGAAAAAGAACAAAGCGTAAACGGCTCGGAGCCTACCAAAGACGATCTAACGGTCCAACGGGGCGATACGGTGACTTACACCATAAACGTGACAAACAACGGTGAAAGTGCGGTTCCCGCCGTGGTGTGTGACACGGTCCACAGTGGGTTAAGCGTTATAGAAAGCTCAATTACAAACGGCGGGTACTTAAACGGCGACACCGTCGTCTGGGACTTAGAAAGCCTCGATCCCGGCGTAACCAGTCTTTCATTTGAGGCTACCATCGAGGAGGACGTCGAGTTTCCGTACGAAAACGTAGCCAGTATAAGTGACGGAACGACGGATTACGTATCCAATACGGTAAAACTTACCGGACCGGCCGATCCAGCCCCGGTTACAACGCTGTCTACCATCTCGACCGACCCGCCGACAACGCAGAATCCGGTCCAAACTACCGGCAGTTCATCGCCGGGGAGCAATTCCTGTACCAGCCCAAAAACCGGCGTGACGACCCTGGCCCCCGTTTATTTAGTCGTACTGCTCGCGTTTGCTAGCCTACTAGGCCTTTCACTCTTAAAACACGATGAAAAAGAATCTAAAACCTCCGAAAAACCATCTGATCTTCGTTTTTTCAAAAAACGGAGAGCCCATGCAACCGACGAGGAATCATTATAAAATTGAACAACTTTTAAAAAAGCACAAAGCCCGGGTAGTGAGCCATGACCCCTTTAGCGTGCAACTGCTCTATAAACAACCGGGAAAGATCATACCGCCGTCACCAAACTTAGACTGGGTCTACGAGAAAATCAAACAGCGTAATTTCGTCCGCTCTTACGACCCTTCTTACCGTTGGCCTTATTAAACTGGCCAAACTAAACCAGAAATGCTTTCGGTAAACGGGATAAGGATTCCGGTTTACCGAAAGCTTTAATTTAAGATTCACAGGAGAGAAAATGGCTTTTTATACAAATTACGATCCGGTCATCCGGGCCGAAGGCCTGCAAGAAGGCCTGATCAAAGGCAAAGCTCAGGGGAGCAAAGAAACCTTAAAAGAAGACCGTAAAAAACTTGCGGAGTCAAAACAGCGGTTTTTTGAAAAATACAAAACCCTGTTTTGCGTCGAACAGAAAAGACTCATCGACAAAGAGATCCAGATTTAGGCCGCTTCCCGATTTAACAAACTGGTCATGGATGTGACGACATCGATTGATTTTATTGAAAAAATCAATAAAATCCGTTTTCAAAAAAATAGAGACCGGTTGGTAAACCACCCCTCCTTAAGCTCTATTGAGTTTTGAAGAAGGAGCTTTACCGGGCTGAAAGTTCAGGAAGCTCCTTCCATGGAGAGGTGCCCAACGTTTACCAGCCCCAGGACGGAGAAATCCGTCCTACGATAGATTGGTCAAGACACCCCTGGTTGCCGCCTCAGACTGGGGCAACTGTCGCCCTTGGGCAGGTCCGGCGGGTCAAAGAAATGCCGGAGACCTTCGGGCGTAAAAAGCTTTTCTATCATGGGCGAGAGGAAGTCCGAAAAACCGCATGGTCGCAGTGCGGCAGAGTAGGCATGACCGCCGCCGTCTGGTGGCGTAGAATTCACATCGTTAAGAAAAATACATGCAAAAAAAGAAAACCGTATTTGTCCTGGCTCCTGACGGGGAGCCGCTCGACCCCTGCACGCCGAAGGTAGCAAGACTTCTCCTTCGGGACGGCAACGCCAAAGTAAAGCGAAGAGAGCCGTTCACGATTAAACTGACACGAGAGCCTCAGAGTAGACATACCCACCCCTGTACGATAGGGGTGGATACCGGTTCTTCCACGGCGGGATTTGCAGCCGTTACCGACGCCGGGGAGGTGAGATACGCCTCGGAGGTTACGCTCAGAAACGATATTAAGAAAAAGATGGACCGCAGACGGGAATACAGAAAAACCCGCAGAGCCCGAAAGACCAGACACCGCAAGCCCCGGTTTAACAACCGAAAAAACTCGAAGAAAGAGGGAAGGTTAAGTCCTACCTTAAAAGAAAAAATCCACGCCCATGAAAGGGAGATTTCTTTTATCAGGTCAATTCTTCCGTGTAGACAAGAGGTGATCGTAGAGACGGGACATTTTGACCCATATCTGCTTAAAAATCCCGCCCTGGCGGACCCGAAGATAAAACCCTGGGGATATCAGAGGGGGCCGACCTATGGCTTTTCCAACGCGAAGGAAGCCGCCCGCCACAGGGACGGTTACCGCTGTCGGCTGTGTGGGAAAAAAGGCGGCAGACTCGAAGAACACCACTATATCTGGCGCAACAAAGGCGGGCCGGATACGGTGGACAACCTCGTTACGCTCTGCCCAGGCTGCCACCACAAAGTCCACATAGGAAAGGCCCGTTCCCCGAAGCCTTTAAAGAATATTGAGAGGCTGTCCGCTCCGACCCACATGAATATCATCGCCTCCCAGTTAAGGAAGAGCCATCCGGAGATAATAGAAACGCACGGCTACATCACTAAAGCAAACCGTGAGAATCTAGGTCTTGCAAAATCCCACTATGTGGACGCGGCAGTCATCGCCTCGGGTGGAAGACCGGTCGCCATCGACGAAGAGACGGTCTTTATCAAGCGCTGCGTCCCGGAGGGCGACTACCAGCGCACCAAAGGTATGCGCAGCGAAAAGAAGATCTCGCAGGGCAAGATCTGCGGTTTTAAAAAGTTTGACAAGGTCCGTTACCGCGGCAGGGAATGGTTTGTTAAGGGCCGGCGCCTAAGAGGGACAGCAGAACTCATGGATATAACCGGGAAAAAGGCGGACTTCAGCTTTCTGCCTAGAGGATTAAAAACACCGAAGCTTTCGGCGATGTCCCGTATTTTGGCAAGGAAGACCGTGTTGACGGTTCCACTGTCTGTGGCCGCATGAGCGCGGTTTGTTCAAGGGATTAATTTACGGAGGTTACCCCCTATCCATCCCCTCCTTACGAAGACTTCCAACTTCGCTAAAGAAGGGGTTTCTCGGGGCTTAGGATTAAGCTTGTTGAAGAAGACCACAGATTTCTCGCCTGGATCGTTTAGGAAATGGGCCTTCTTTTCAAAAATTTTTCCCATAAACTGATGTTGGAATACGCAAAACAGCAAGCGAAAGTGAACTCAAAAAAATCATCGTTCCCATACCGATTCACATTTTTTCCGAAAACGACGAAGGGGTGATTCTGGACAAAAATTTCGCTATTTTGGAAAACGATAAAGTAACTAGCTACTTAAACATCGAAAATCAGCTAAATTCTTACCCACAAGCCGAGATTCAAGCGCGTAGCCTTTTATATCTTTGCTCGATCTTATTTTGGAAATTTGAGCGCATCCCCGATAAGAAACACTACCGCTTGGTTATACCGGCTTCCGCCCTTTGGATCTTTCCGGAAAGTTCTTTAAAAAATAGCATTGATGTTTTGACGCTAGCTTTGCCAACAAAAATGCGACGTTATGACTTTTCAAACGGTCAAAATTCCGAACCACAAATTCTAAAACCAAAGTTTGACCTACGTTCTAAAGTTTGGTTATATTACCTAGGAGACGTAGAAAATCTAAACAAACAGTTATTTGATGGGAACGCGGAAGAATCCAAAATGGCTTATCTCCTTCTTTTGTTGGACGTACAATTTGGATTCGACATCGATAAGACAGAGAGAATTCAAATCGCCGAAAACATTTTTGGCCTTAGAAGAAAAGAAAGCGATGAGGTAAATACAATTATGGATGCGTTTGATTATATTTGGCATGGACGTTTTGATAAGGGCTTTACTAAAGGAAAAACTGAAGGTATTGCTATAGGGAAAGCTGAAGGTATTGCTATAGGGAAAGCTGAAGGTGTTAACGAAGGCATTACTAAAGGTATCACTATCGGAGAGACGGAAACTTCCGAACGTGACATTCGAAACTTAGCTTCTTACTTTTTTAAAAATAGTGGAAACTCGCTATCAAGAAAAGAAGCCACTGAAAAAGCCGAAGCTATCCTTTCAGGAAAAGATCTAGATAACTAATAGCTATAGACAGTAAATGATGAGGTAAAACGATCATGGATGCGTTTGATTATATTTGGCATGGACGTTTTGATAAGGGCTTTACTGAAGGAAAAACTGAAGGTATTGCTATAGGGAAAGCTGAAGGTGTTAACGAAGGCATTACTAAAGGTATCACTATCGGAGAGACGGAAACTTCTGAACGTGACATTCGAAATTTAGCTTCTTACTTTTTTAAAAATGGTGGAAACTCGCTATCAAGGAAAGAAGCCACTGAAAAAGCCGAAGCTATCCTTTTAGGAAAAGATCTAGATAACAAATAGCTGTAGACAGGAAGCGATGGGATGAAACGATCATGGATGCGTTTGATTATATTTGGCACGGAAGGTTTGATAAGGGTTTTACTAAAGGAAAAACTGAAGGTATTGCTATAGGGAAAGCTGAAGGTATAGTCATAGGAGAAACTAAGGCGAGACAACGTAATATCCGAAACTTGGCTTCTTATTTAGTCAAGGAAAGCGGTGATACGTTAACTCAAGAAGAAGCCACCGAAAAAGCCAAATCTATACTCGAAAAGTAGCTAGGAAAATTTTTAATAGAAGCTGGAACGCCACTTAGGTGTTTCAGCTTATTTTTTACTGTCATCGACAATAATTTTGTTTTAAAATTTTGTATACTTATCTTTAATGAAAAAACTCATTTACCTACTTATTTTGACTTTGATCGTGGGCTTATGTGGATGCGCTGGCCTAAGCGACAATAACGGCACCCCAGCCGCAAACCAAAAAGCCCAAAACGAAAGTTCACAGAACTCTTATGAAACTTTCGAGCGGGAAGATATCAATACCGAACACAGCGAAGACGCTCCACACGACAGCCATTTAGGCGAACACGTCGATGCCACCGACCAGGCTCTTCCACAGGAGATCATTGGGACTTGGAGAGCGGTTGAAGGAATCCCGGAGGGCTTAGAAGCCTACAATATTATTATAGACACCGACGGGAACACGGTTCAGGACGTCGAAACGACCGACGGAAACCGCTCCAGAACCGTAGCTACCTGCATCGTAGACGGCAACACTTACAACTTGGTCGACAGCAACGGCTACCTGATCCTGCAACTAACAGACGAAGACGGAAAACTGGTGACCGACGGCCTTTCCGGAGGGACACAGACGGTCTTTGAAAAATCATGAAATTAAATCTACTTAACAAAGATACAGCCATACAAAAGGCCAAGAAATTTGGACTCTTCGATAAAAACAGCGATGTCCACGCGGTCGACATTTTAAAAGAAGTCGACGAAACCGAAGGTCTTGTCAATCAGATCTTTTTGCTCTTTGATCCCACGCGCTCCGTGGTCTTAAAACAGGTCCTTCCCTTTTCTTTGGCCATTTCCAAATATCTCGGGGAGCTCCACGAGATCGATCCGGAACGCATTCGTTTGGAAAGCCGAGCTTTGACTTTCTTTGAAAGTTTTTATCACATCGCGCCCAAAGTTTATAAAGTCTCGAAAAAAGACGGCTTGATCTTTATGGAAGACTTAACCGGTCTTAACAACCTCCGTTACGAGCTTTCTCTTGGGAAAATCTTTCCAGACTTTGGGATCAGAATCGGCCGTTTCTTGGCCGATCTCAGGTATTATACGTCAGAGCTTTACCTAGACTCCGAAAGCAAAAAAAGACAAGACGCTTATTTTGAAAACACGGACCTTCGCGCGAAACTCACCGATATGATCACGGGAGAGGACAACGCCTTCCACCATCTAGATTCGTTTCTTCCCGAAGTACGGGCTTTACAGTCGCGCCTTTTAGACGATCCGAAGATCATAAATTCCATTAGGGAGCTCAACCAAAAACTCAAGGCCAACGCCGAATGCTTATGCCATATGGATCTACATACCGGAAACGTTCTGGTTTCCTCCGGGGAAATAAAAATCCTGGACTCCGAGTTTTCCGGTAACGGCTCGACCTTTATGGATCTCGGCCGTATCTCGAGCAGCTTTTTGATCAACTACCTGTCCTGGCTTGCCAGAGAAGACGTGGATCTACAAAAAAGGCAACTCATGCAGGCTTACGATCTGCAGATGGTCCACGACCTGTACGAAGCCTTTAAGCTGCGACTTAAAGAACACGTTCCCGACCTCTACGAAAGTTTGTATAAGGAAATTTTCCAGGACAGCATCCGGCTCATGGCCCTATCGGTGATTTTACGGCTTCAGTCCGGGATCGCGCTCAGTCACGACATCTCGCTCGTAAAAAGCCACCGGCGCCTGGCCCAAATCCAGAAACTGGCTTTTGAGTTTCTCGAAGCGGTTTTTTACGAAGATTTCAACGAAATCCAGGACGTGATCGACTGGGTCTGCACGCATGCCTGAAAAAACGTTCTTCTTTATGGTCGAAGGTGAAACCGAAAAGCACTATCTCAAGTGGCTCGAAAAGCAGATCGACGAAGTCTCCCCTTACCGGGTGAGATTCGATATCGTCGTATCAAAAAACCCGTTTAAGCGGCTTAAAACCTTACCGAAGGATGAGCCCGTTACAGTTTACATATTCTTTGACATCGAAAGTCAGGAGCCGCAACACCGGCGCGCCTTGCAACAATTTCTCGACGACGTCACACGGGCCCCAAAAAATGGGGGCCGTTTTCGTTTGGCTTATTCGAACCTGACCTTTGATCTATGGCTCATCCTTCACAAACTCGACGCTTTTTCGCCGGTCATCTCCCGTAAAAACTACATCCGTCTGATCAACAAAGCGTTTGGGAGCAGTTTTCGGGGAATGAACGAGTTTAAACGAAAAGAGAGCTTACGTAAAATTTTTTCGGGACTGAGCCTTAAGGACGTTAAAGCGGCTATTTCCCGGGAAAAGTTTATCATGGCGCAAAAAAACCGGGATTTTCACCCGGTCGAATACAAAGGATTTAATTATTATAGGGAAGATCCCGCCCTGACGGTGGGCGGGGTGATCGAAGAGATCCTAGAAAAATGCGGTGTCACAGTCCCGAAGGATACATCCCAAAGTAACGGAAGTCGATCGTCTCGGGGATGACTTCACGTAAGGCCGTATCCAAAAGCTCGGGACTTAAGGCGCCTTCGATATCTATATAAAAAATATACTCCCAGTTACGTCTTTTACTGGGACGCGACTCGATCTTTGATAAATTCATCGTGTATTTGTCGAAAATGTTCAAGACCCGAACGAGAGCTCCAGGCTTATGACCGACACTAAAGGAAAGACTGACTTTATTGTCGCTTTGAGAGCGCTCAGGATGGTCCGCTACGATGATAAAGCGGGTCGTGTTGATGTCCAGATCGTTGATGTCTTCTTTTAATATATCAAGCCCGTGTATCTCGGCCGCGCGCCGGCTGGCGATGGCCGCGAGGTGTTTGTCATCCTGATCCTTGACGAACTGCGCCGCTATGGCGTTGTTGACGTAAGGGTGGCGTTTGGCCCCGACCAAGCTCTGGAGGTACGGCTGGCACTGCATCAGGCTTTGCTCGTGTGCGTAAATATCCGTGATGTCTTCAAGTTTTGAACCGGGTACGCCAAGAAGGCAGTGCTCGACCTTGACTTGGGTCTCCCCGGTGATGTAGCAGTCGTATTTTTCCAAAAGCTCGAGGGTATCCCGGACCGAACCCGTCGTACTGTTTTCAATCGGCACGACTCCATAGTCGGCCATACCGCCCAAAATGCTTTTAAATACGTCCTGAAAGTTTCGGCAAGGAATGCGGCTTACGTCTTCACCGAAATACTTGATCGTCGCGTCTTCGGTGTAAGAACCGCGGGTCCCAGCGTAAGCGACCGTCGGTTTGGGTTTCTTTTTTGTAGCCCGGTCTTTGGAGAGAAGGTAGGTCTGCCAATTTTGCGATTGTTGCGGAGTTAAAATCTTGTCCATAAAAAAGAAAACCCCCTCACAGTTGTGGGGGGTATTTTTATACCTCAATTAAAGCGAAGTACTCACGCCGTTTGCATCGACCAAATCGATCTTTACGTTGTGGGTTAACAGATCGATGTAAGAAAACGACATGTGCTGGACGCGACTGCCGTCGTCTTTGCCTTCGATGCTGATTGTAAAGATACTTGGGTATATCTCATCGATATAACCGGTCTTATGATACAACTTTTTCTTGCTCTTATGAGCTTCTAGGCGGACTTTACGCCCTTGATTATCCTTAACTTTTTGTTTGATTTCAAGTAGCGTAATCGTAGCTTTGGGCATATTCTAATCACCTCGTAATAAGATACTCAAAAATTATATCACGAATCTTATTTTTTGTAAATACGCAAGATACGTTCGCATCTTAAAAAATTAATCCACCTCGAGGTAATTTAATGCTTTTATCGGGTCGTCGATGGTACGCTCATAACCGGTTACGTCCCCGTACCCGTAATCGACGAGGACCGCCATCATGCCGGCGTTATCGGCCGTCTCGATGTCGGTGATGGAGTCGCCAAGGTAGAGGATTTGCGAAGGATCGAGCCCCATTTTCTGCGCGACCAAAAAAGCTCCGGCCGGATCGGGCTTGTGTTTTAGCCCGTCGCGGTGGCCTAGAATTTCCGCGAACGTGATATCGGGAAGTAAGGTCTCTAAGATGTAAGCCGTCGCTTCCTGGGGCTTGTTGCTGTTGACGCCGACCGGGATGTTTTTATCGTTACATATTTTAAGCAGTTCGTGGATCCCGGGATAAACGCGCGTTTTGTTGACCCAGCGCCTGCGGTAATTTTCTTTCATCTTAAGTAGGGCCTCGTCGATGAGGTCGTCGTTTTTTTGATCCTGTGGAAGGGCCCGCTCGATAAAACGGCGCAGGCCGTTACCGATCCAACGTTTTCCCTGCTCGTAACTGGCCTGGGGAAAACCGTAATACGCCATGGTCTCGTTGAGCGCGTCGGTCAGGTCGTAGATCGTGTCGACGAGGGTCCCGTCCAGATCAAACATAATGCCTTTATAACTCATAAAAACATTATAGCTTTAAGTGCGCAATTAAATTCAAATTAAAGCCCGCAAATGCTTAAAAGCGCCTTTTTATGGTATATACTTTAAAATAGCAAAACTTTTTTATTTCTTAAGGAGAAAATAATGGCAGATATTAAAGATACCGTCAGCGCTGAAGCTGAACAGGCAAAAGATAAAGTCGTAGAAAAAACCGACGATTTAAAAGATAAAGCGGCGACCCTAGCGGACGAAGCAAAAGACAGACTCGACGATTTCGGCGACGACGTAAAGAAAGCCTTTAGCGACGCTAGAGATAAACTCGACGACCTTGGTGAAGACATCAAGAATTCCGATTTCGGAAAATCCGTCCGCGACGGTTATGAAGACGTCAAAGATAAGATCTTAGATTTCTTCCACGACTTTGATAAAAAACACGTCGAACAAGACGCGGACGAAATCAAAGCCAAGATCGACGAAACAAAAAAGAACGTGGAAGATAGCGAAGCCGGTAAAGCTGTTTCAGCGAAAATGGATGAACTAAAAGATCACGTTGACAATCTGAAAACGAAAATCGAAAACGAATAATCAAGGCTTTACCCCACTTCGGTGGGGCTTTTTTGTTTGTAGCCAAAGTGAAAAATTTCGTCAACTATGGTACTTTTATAGGGAAATTATGATCAATCTTAAAGACAGAAATTTTCTTACCCTCCTTGATTTTTCACCGGAAGAAATCACGTACCTGCTGGATTACGCGGCGTTTTTAAAGGAAAACAAAAAAGAAGGCAAAACCTTCGACTTGTTAAAAGGAAAGAACATCGTCCTTCTGTTTGAAAAGACCTCGACGCGCACGCGCTGCGCTTTTGAAGTTGCGGGCAACGACGAAGGCGCTAACGTGACCTTTTTGACCAACTCTCAAATGGGCCAGAAAGAATCCATCGAAGACACCGCCAAAGTTCTGGGCCGATTTTTCGACGGCATCGAATTTCGCGGAAACGCGCAAAAAACCGTTGAGCTCTTGGCCGAAAACTCCGGCGTTCCCGTCTGGAACGGCCTGACCGATTCCTATCACCCTACCCAGGTCCTAGCCGACATGCTCACGATCCGCGAGCACTTCGGAAACTTAGACGACAAAAAACTCGTCTTCGTTGGCGACGCCAGAAACAACATGGGAAATTCCCTCATGATCGGCTGCGCCAAACTCGGCCTGGATTTTACGGCACTCGCCCCAAAAGAGCTCTTTCCCGACCCTGAGCTCGTAGCAAAGGCCAAAGCGGTCGCGAACGGGCGCTGTACGATCACGGTGACCGACGACATCGAGGGCGTAAAAGACGCTGATATCGTCTACACCGATATCTGGGTATCTATGGGAGAGGAAGACCAAATCGCCGAGCGTATCAAACTGCTTAAAGACTATCAGGTCAACAAGGCCCTAATGGAAAAAATCGGCCACGAGGATACGATCTTTCTTCACTGCCTTCCGTCCTTTCACGACGACCAGACGGGCTTTGCCCAGATGGTCAAGGAGCGCTTTGGCCTTGACGAGATGGAGGTCAGCGACGAAGTTTTTCGCTCGGAGCATTCACTGGTTTTTGATGAAGCTGAAAACCGCCTGCATACCATAAAAGCCCTGATGTGTGCGACGCTTTCAGACGATCCAAATAAAATCTTTAATTAGAGGGAAACATTATGCATCTTGATTTAGTCCAATTGGCAAGCGGATCCGACATCCGCGGCGTTGCCCTTGAGACGGAAAACGGGCCGACTCCCGAACTCACCGACAACGCGGCCATGAAGATCGGCTACGCTTTTAACAAATGGTACGAAAAGAAATTCGGAAAAAAACTGGAAGCCGTCGCCATCGGTAGAGACCCAAGACTGACGGGACCCAACCTGGCCCAGGCGATCTCTCTGGGACTGATCGTAGCCGGAAGTAACGTTTACGACACGGGCCTAGCGACTTCCCCGGCCATGTTCATGCTCACGCAGGCCGAAGACGTTCCGGCCGACGTCGCGGTCATGGTCACGGCCAGCCACATGCCAAAAGAATACAACGGGATCAAAATCGTCACCAAAGACGGGGGGCTTTCCGGTACGGATATCAAAGAGATCTTAACGCTCGCCGAAGACATCGTCACCGACATCGAACCGGGAACCAAACGAACCGAGATCGATTTCCTGCCCGAATATAAGCAGTCCTTGATCGATATGATCCGAAGCCGTACGGGCGAAGAAAAACCCCTCGAAGGCTCGAAGATCGTCATCGACCCGGGTAACGGAAGCGGTGGCTTTTTTATCGATGTCCTCGAAGCCTTAGGCGCCGATACCTCAGGCAGCCAGTTTTTGGAACCGGACGGAAACTTTCCGAACCACATCCCCAATCCCGAAAACCAGGACGCGATCAACGCGATCAAAAAAGCCGTACTCGACAACAACGCAGAGATGGGCATCATCTTTGACACCGACGTCGACCGAAGCGCGATCATCGACGAAAAGGGTGACGTGATCAACCGCAACGCCTTTATCGCCTTTATCGCTTCCCTTCTCTTAGAAGACCACCCCGGTGCCACGATCGTGACGGACTCGGTCACTTCGGACAACCTGACCGACTACATCGAAAAACTCGGCGGAAAACACCACCGCTTTAAACGCGGCTACAAAAACGTTATCGACGAAGCCAAGCGCCTGAACAAAGAAGGCGTAGAAACCGTACTGGCGATGGAAACGAGCGGACACGGCGCCGTATTCGACAATTACTTCTTGGACGACGGCGCTTACCTCGCGGCCCTGTCCTTAGTCGCCATGGCCAAGGCGAGGGAAAAAGGCATCCCACTGTCGGGCCTGATCGAAGGTTACGTCCCGCCCAAAGAAGAAAAAGAGATCCGCCTAAAAATCACCGATCCGGATTTCCGCGCTTACGGTCAAAAGCTACTGGACGCGTTTAAAACGTTTGCACAAAAACAAAACGGATGGTCCTTTGCGACACCGAACTACGAAGGCATCCGCGTCAACTGCGATAAGGATAACGGCAACGGCTGGCTCCTGATCCGCCAGTCCCTGCACGAACCGAAAATCGTCATCAACATGGAATCGAACTCCGAAGGCGGGATCGAAAAAATCGAATCCCGTCTGGAAGACTTTTTGTCGGGCTTCGAAAAACTGGAGAGATAGTTGGCAAAAAACATTTTTGTTGCGCCGAGCGCGGACGTCATCGGCGAAGTCACCGTCGGGGACGACAGCAGCCTTTGGTACCAGACGGTCCTGCGAGGTGACCAACAACCGATCCGTATCGGAAAACGCTCCAACATCCAGGACGGAACCGTCATCCACTGCGACCCCACGCACCCGACCAAGATCGGAGACGAAGTCTCGGTCGGACACAACTGTACGCTGCACGGCTGTACGATCGACGACGACGTGATCGTGGGTATGGGCTCGATCGTCCTAAATGGCGCGAAGATCGGAAAAAACAGCATCGTCGGAGCCGGATCCCTCGTAACACAGAACAAGGAGTTTCCCGAAGGAAAACTCATCCTCGGCTCACCGGCCAAAGCCGTACGCGACCTGACCCCGGACGAGATCAAATCGATCAAGGAAAACGCCGAGGAATACCTGCACTTAAAACAGCTGCAAACCGGCGCGGCCGTGTACGAAGATCAAGAAGGACACTTAAAAATTCGCTAAGGAGAGAAAATGCTTTTAATCAGTGATGATATAACGATCAAAAATGAAAAATTTAAACAGGCTATTGCCGAGCGCGATCCTGAGCCGATTTTAGAGATCGCAAAACTCGCCGACGAACGGGGCTTTAGTCATCTGGAAATCGACGTCGACGGCCTAGGCCCGGACGAATCGGACGCACTTTTGTTTATCGCCCAGACCCTTGAAGCCTATCCGGCTTTAAAACTCGTGCTACGTGCCGACGACAACGCCACGTACCTGGATGTACTGCCGAAGATCAAACAGACCGGGATCATCGCCCCCAAAAAGATCTCAGAAGCCGAAGCCGTCAAGATCTTTACGCTCATCAACAAGCTCGGGGATACCTGGGGCGTTCTCTTTACGCAGACTTACGGCAAAGATACGGTCTCTTCGGAAGTCGAAGGCATGCTCGAACTCATCCGTAAAGCCGAACAGGAAGGGCTGATGCCGGAACTACAGTATATGGAACCCTTATCCCGGCCCCTCATTTCCGAACCGAACAACTTTATCCGCATGAAACGCATGCTCGACGCTTTTTTAAACAGCTATCCGGATATGAATTTTTACCTGTACCTTCCGCTGGTCGCAGAAGGCCTCGAAGACGAGTCCATTTTGATGAACGTCTTTTTGGGAATGGCCAATCTCATTGGCGTCAACGCGTTCTGCTTTAGCGTCTATCACGAAGACCACCTTAAAGCTTTAAGAGCCGCCCAGGCGATCCAAAACGACGATGTCACCGTCAAAGAGTTTGTTTCTAAATGAGGATCCGACGGCCGCCCGCATAAGTTTTTTGAACTGGTACCGTAAAAACACGGAACTGGTCCATGACTTAGAAAACTGGCTGTTTTACAAGTGCGCAGCTTCTGAGGGTTATACGGGAGACGTAGAATTTTCCCTGAAAGTCGAAGAACTGGCGATGTACGTCATCCTGTTTTACCTGTCTTCGCTAAAGGAAAACCGCTACAGCTTTGAGACGAGCTACAAGGACATCGACGACATCCTCGAGATGGGAAAAGACGGGATAAAGGACGCGCTAAATTACCTACAGGACCATCACATGATCCACTATCACGAACACGGAGATCATTTACACATTACCATCGAACCGGTCGTAGCAAACCACGAAATTTAAGGAGAGAAAATGAATAAAGTAGCCGTTTTTGGCAGTTTAAATATGGACATCATCGTTGAAGTTGATGATTTCCCAAAGCCGGGTCAGACGATCAAAGCCAAGTCGATCGATTACAAAGCGGGCGGAAAAGGGATCAACCAGGCAGCCGCCGCCGCGGCCGTTGGGGCTTCGACGATTTTAATCGGAACCGTCGGCCAGGACACTTTCGGTCAACAACTGATCGCACAGATCGACAAGATCCCGAACCTCGATGGATCCCTGATTAGAAACGCGCAGGATGAGCCGACGGGGATCGCTTCGATCCTTTCGGTCGGAGACGACAACATGATCGCGATCATTTCCGGCGCAAACAACCTGACGGACCGCAAGAGAGCCGAAGAAGTCCGTGGCATCTTAACGGAAGCGGACGTTCTCATCGTACAGTTTGAGACACCGATGGACGGGATCAAAGAAGCCCTAAAAGAAGCCAGTAAGGCGAACACGGTTACGGTCGTAAACCCCGCCCCGTACGAAAACTTCGATCACGACCTGCTTCAGTTTATCAACGTCATCACGCCCAACGAAACGGAATTTAAGGCCATGGCCAAAGACTTTGATTTGGTCGAAGGCAGCCTTGAAAACCAAATGCTCGAATGGCAGAAGAAGTATCCGGAAGTCGGACTGATCGTAACACGCGGCAAGGACGGGCTCA
>CANRHG010000015.1 GCA_947630385.1 uncultured Eubacteriaceae bacterium | reverse complement strand
ATTTCCTTGAGCATGGGCACGGCGGAAAGGTCGAGCGGATTGTGGCGGCTGTAGCGGTAGCGCATGAGGCTGTCGATCTTGGCTGCCATCGCCAGATGCCAGTTCTGGAAACAGTAGTAGCTATCCGCGTCGATCGATTCGATCTTGTCCAGCCGTTCATCTACAGACCCTTCCCGGTCGGACGGCTGGGCTGTACGGAGCTGGTCGAAACGGTCGATGATCTTTCCCGGATCTTTTTCAAACGGCGGCAGTGCTTCGAGTAAGGGGTTTGCTTCTCCCCCTCTGGTGTTTTCTCCATTGTAGGTTATAGGATTTATCATTTTCATTTCCTCCATCCTCTGGCGTTTGGGCCGGCCAGGCGGCTCTGGTTTTTTTCGAAGTTTTCTTCGATTTGATCTGCCATACTTTGGCGCAGCTTTTCTTTTTCTTTCTGACGGTTCTCACGTTTGTGTTTGGTATCCGGCTTTTCATCCGTACGGCTTTGGGCCTCTGAGATGACCGTTTCGGTTTTGGCTGCCGTCGCGGCCTTGATCCTTCGTCCTTCGGTGCGGTTGTATTCTTCCCGTTTTTTGTCGGTCGCCTCTTTAAGGGCCATGCGTTCGCTTCTGGTAAGGTCCGTCCTCTGTTTGGGGATGAGCTCCAGCATGAAGTCCGAACGCGTTTGTTCTTCAATCACCCGGATATGGTTGGTGTCGCGTTCGCTGTACATGACGCGAACTTTCTTTCCTGCAAGTTTTCTAAGCAGCGCCTGGATGTTTTCGTCCTGTGCAGAATAACGCAGGTCGTTCAGATAGACCATCTTGTCCGTCCGGATAGTACGTTCTTCTTCTTTGATGATGTTCCATCTGAGTTTTTCGGGATCGACGTCCTGTCTTACGCCCTGCGCTTTTGGTAGGCCGTTTTCAAAAAGTAGACGGGGCACCGGCAGCTCCTGGTCGAGCAGCTGTTCTTCCGAGTAGGAAAACTTGTCGATCTGAAGGTTGTTGTGTTCGATGATCTTGTGGACCAGGATCTCTTTTACGTCGTTTATGTTAAGACACGCCTCCCCGCTGTTGTCTCTGTCGCCGCGGTCCGGGTGGTCTTTTAAGATGGCTCCTGGAAAGTGGGTCTTGACGTAGCTTTCCACCGAGCCGATCAGGCGCTCCACGATTCCTTTTAGGTCTCCGCGGTAGCTCTTTTTGTTTTCGATCTTGCAACCGTAAACCTCGGTGATGTTTTTTGCGTTGCGGCTCCAGCCTTCGCCGCGGTCGACGTCAATCTCGGTGGGGAAGATCCCTGAGACGTTCCACGAGCCGGGCTCGATTTCAAAGCCATCCCGGTGGCAGGCCTTTTCTTTGTCTTCGACGATGTTGACGATGCACTCGACCAAAGACAGGTAACCGTTGTTCTCGAAGGTCAGAGCAAAGCCGACGACCATACGGCTGTAGACGTCGATGGCGAAGTACGCGTGCGGACGCCCGACGAGGACGTTCTGGTTGTAAGTGGAGACGCAGTTGACCGAAAGCGGCGTCGCGTCGATCTGGACGATCTGGTAAGGGAAGGTGGCGTCGGCGTCTTCGGTTGAATGGTGGACCCGGTATTTCTGTTCGGCTGCGCGTTTTCCTTCCCTTTTTTGTGCCTCGGTAAAACTGTCCTGTTTATGGACGTAGCGTCGGAACTGATCATAGGTCGGACTGGTCGGCAGTTCGTTTCCGTTTGGACCCGTGAAGTACGTGTTCACGAGGTAATCGTAAGCGTCCCGGATGGACTTTTTCTGCCGGCCCAAGTAGATCTTTTTATAGGCCGCCTCGAACTTTTTCTGGCTGTTGTACGCCGTCGTTCCCGGATATTTTCCGGCCGGGCCGGGTTTGCCCACGTACTTTTTTGTTTTTCCGGGACAGCCGTTGTTGGTCGTACGGGGCGCGACCGCGATGGGGCACATATTCCCGTTGAAGTAGCTGTTCATCAGCCGGCGCAGCGTTCTGTGCGAAAGGCCGTAAATCCCGCTAAAGTGATCCAGTACTCTCTTGCGCTTGGACTTTTTGAAAAAAGCCCCGTCTTCATAGGCACAGATCTCCTTGGCTATTTTAAAGCGCTCGTTCATTTTTTCGCGCGCCTGTTCCGACATGATGTAGGTATTTACGTAATCCGTCGGGTCTTCGCAGTCGACGTAGATCCTGTTTTTGATCCAACCCTTAAAGGTTTTAGTCGGCAGCAAGTCAAAGTCAAGCCCTTCCTTGTGGGTTTTGTCGTTGAGGGCAAACAGACAGGTCTCGCACGCGTCTTCGCGTACGACCCTGTAGATTCTGCCGTTATACACATTGACATAGGTCTTTCCAGTGCGCATTTTGTATCTCCTTTTTGTGAAGATGTTTTTTAAGATCGAGGTCGATCTGGCGGTCTTTGACCAGCCATTCAAAACAGTTTAGGCCCGTCCCCGGCGTAAGAGAGAATTCTTCGTCAAAAGCCGTAAAGAAATCCCTCATCCGAAGACCCGTCTCCGGCAGCCTCGATTTGAACGTCTTAAGCAGCAGCTCGTTTTTCGGGCGTGTAACGTGGCTCAAGATCTTCAGATTGTTTATGACCGTACGGTCGACGTCGCGTTCGGTAAGCAGCGTAAGAGGAACACCCTGGTTTTTCCAGTAAGCCTCTTCGATCAGGCGTTTGTCCTTTACCCGCTTATGCTGCGAGCGCTTGTAGGGTTTTACGTCGTAAGCCTCCAGCCACGACTTGCCGTCTTTGCTGCGGGTAACGAGCAGGTCGGTCGTCATCATGACCGGCTCGCCCGTTTTTGGGTTTTTTGGGTGCTTGATCCCCAGACGCCTTGCGATCTCTAACGTATCCTCTTTTGGCGAGAGCGGGTACTGCTCTCTGATATCCGTAACGTACGGGTCGCGGTCGAGCATCAGGAAGTGGGCGTACTCGAGATTGGAAAACAGGTTGTAGACCCTGGGGACCGTCTGACCTTTGGCCCGGATCACGTTTCCTTCCGAGCTGAAATCCGTATGCCGGATGAACGGCTCGTATTCTTTACCGGTCGCCCCGCAGCGCTTTAGCCGTTTTTCTTCGTTGATGGGATAGGTTTTTCTCATGTTGTTGCCTCCATATGGTTTTAATATATGTTTGCTTTATAAATACTATTATAGCGTGATAAAATCCTATGTCAAGCATTTTATAATATTTTCTGGTTTAAAAGTTTGAGAACTTAAATTTTCGCGCTTGATACGTTATTTTTTCGTTTGTCGCAGCTTGAAACTGTTATTTTCGCGTTTTATAATTGCTCCGAAGGGTTTAAAACGAGTTGAAATAGGGATAGTTTTTCTGTGCTATAATTTGATTAACCTCACGATATTAACTCGTGATGGACCTAAATTTGAATTTAACGATAATTGATACCGAAACGGAAAAATAACGATGGATACCGATTTAGACAGAAAAGGCCTGACGGTCGAGCTGGTCAAGGCCCTGGGAAAGAATCTTCGGATCTACACCGAAAAAGAAGAGGACTCGACCGCGCAAATGATCTGTATCTCCTTTAGGGATGCCGCCCCGACGCCGCAGGACGTGTCGGCGCTCATAGACGTGCTGTGGCAAAAGTACGGAAAGGGGGGCGTTCTGATTCTCTGCGAAGACGAGATCTTTGCCGACGATACGGATTATCTGATTAGACAACACTTTAATCCGGACGACTGCAGACGGCTAAAAGTGGTCACGCCCGGACAAGGGCCCGTAGACTTTGACTACGATATCCTGCTGCTGCCGAAAAAACTTAGAAGCGGGGATACGCTGGAGGCGGTAGGAGACACCCAGGGCAAGTTTGCGGTGCTCCTTGAGCCCAACATTGAGTTTGCCTACAGCGAAAGCCCGGTCAAGAAAATAAATCTTACCGCCGATGGCGGTGCCCTCTTTAAGCTCTTGGACGTATTTAATGAGCTTGTAAGAAGCGGGGCGGTCACGCCACAGGCTTTTGACGCGGCCGTGCGGGGAAACCACTCGAAAAACGTAAATGAGGGGATGATAAAAGCCGTAAGGGAGGACCTGAAAGCTTGTCCCGATCAGTTGGAGCTCTTAGAGGAGGTCACGGCGCAGGTCAAAGAGGACCCGGACGCGGCCTTTCTGATGGAAAATCCCATCATTCTCGACATTTTCGGTTTTTGCTGCTCACTCATGCCGGACAGCCCGACCGCAAAGAGCGCCCAGGACGGGAAAAAGCTATACCAGCGTATAAAACGCCAGAAAAAGAAACAGAAAGAAGCGGAGGCGACCTTCGTTCTGTACGAAGAGGAGTTTGACTCGATGACCGAAAAGGTCGCGCGGACCGAGCCGGAGAAAAAAGAGCTGCGCACACTGCTCGGTACCCTGATGGAAGACGGGCAGATGGCAGAGCTTGCCGGACTAGATAAGGACGCTTTTAAAGAGGAGCTAACCAGAAAACTGATCGACATCGTCATGGCCTCACCTCAAGACTACCGCAATTTTGGCAAGTTTGGCAGGCTGTACAACGATTTTATGGACGCGGCTTTTGAAAACAGAAAGCTATTGAAGGAGAGGAGATGAGCCGAAAATACCGGATCACGGCCCAGACGGAGGAGAACGGCTATCCGGAATACGAAGTTGTTTTGGACGACAAGGTCTGTCCGTACTGCCGCAGCGGGCAGATCAACGTGAACTCGTCGAGCCGGCTACGGGAATTCAGCGACGTGGACGAAGACGGAAACTACCGCAAAGTCGGGGTCCGTTTTCCGCGGTACAAGTGCAAAAACTGCGGCAGGACCTGGTCGCCGCTGCCGAAAAACCTGGCCTTTTCCTACACGCCGGAGTTTAAAGAGCGCCTGATCGACCTTTTCTACGACAGCGAGCTGACGGTCCCGCAGATTTCGCAGCAGTTCCACATCAAGGAACAGAACGTCCGCAAGTTTTTAAGGGACTATATCAGCGGGTGGGACGAGAAGAAAAGCTATGTTATTCCGAGTGAAGCCGGCCTGTTCAGACTCGATACGCCCGCCGGGCCGCTTTACGGACTGGTCGACGTAAGTCTGGGGACGCTGCTCGATCTAGCGGAGGAGAAAGAACTCGCTGCAAAGGACTGGGAAAATGTGGAACATGTCTATTTAAACGGCTTTGAGCTTCCAGGGGTCCTGCTTGAAAAAATCAGCGAGGACAGGCTGGTCTTTCCGGACACGTTTGGCTACGAAGACGGCCTTGACGCGCTCGAGGCGGACGCGAAAGAGAGAGGGATCGAGCTGGAGGACTTAAGGCAGATCCTTTTTGAGGCGGATACGACGGTCCCTTACGATCAGATCGTGAAATTTCCCGCCTTGATGCCGATCGTTCTCGCGGCAAAAAACCTTAAAAGTTTTGCCGGCGGTAAAGAGCCGCTCGAGACGCCGGACACGGAGCTTAAAAATTATCTGGAGTTTTACGTCGGAGCCAACCAGTTAAAACCGATCAAAGAGAGAAGCGTACGGGAGAATGACAATAGCGCCCTCTTTATCAGGTTGGCCGACGGATTTTTAGAAGAAAACAGGAGTTTAAACAAGAAATTCAATACGGCAGACAAGATTCGGGGAAAACTCCTCTATGGGGAACAGACTCAGGCGGCGGTTTACGACCCCCGTACCGGAGAGCTGCTGCTAAACTTTGGAAAAAAACTGGGGGTAGACAGAAATGACCAAAGAACAGGAAAGAAACGAACTGCACAAGACGATCTGGAAGATCGCGGACGACCTTAGAGGCACGGTAGATGCGTGGGACTTCAAGGCTTACGTTCTGGGCTTCTTGTTTTACCGCTATCTTAGCGAGAATCTTACGCAGTTTATAAACGAAGAAGAACGCATGGCGGATGATGGAGATCCGGATTTTGACTATGCGAAGATAAGCGATGAAGAAGCGGAGTATATAAGGCCCGGAGTGATCAACGACAAAGGCTTTTTTCTGTATCCAAGCGAGCTTTTTGAAAACGTCGTAAAAACCGCCGACACGGACGAAAATCTCAACGAGACCGTAAAGGCCGTGTTCGATGATTTCAACCGCAGTGTGAAGGGACAGTTCAGCGAACGGGACTTTTCGGGTTTATTTGACGACGTTGACTTAAACAGCAACAAGCTCGGAGCGACGATTGGAGATAGAAACAAGAGGCTTGCGAAGATCTTAAAAAATATCGCTGCCATGGATCTGGGAAGTTTCGAGGAAAACTCGATTGACGCCTTTGGCGACGCGTACGAGTACCTCATGTCGTTGTACGCAAGCTCGGCTGGAAAGTCTGGTGGCGAGTATTATACACCGCAGGAAGTCTCTGAACTTCTGACCTTGATTGCTACCAGCGGGAAAGAGAAGGTAAGTAAAGTCTACGATCCGGCCTGCGGGTCCGGCTCGCTCCTACTGAAATCAGCCAGGATTCTCGGGAAAGATAACATACAAAACGGTTTTTATGGTCAGGAAGTTAATCCTACGACCTACAATCTCTGCCGGATCAACATGATTCTCCACGACGTGGGACCGGACAATTTCGACATTGCGCTGGGTGATACGCTGACCCGGCCGTTCCACTGGGACGACGAACCCTTTGACGTGATTGTAAGCAATCCCCCGTACAGCCTAAAATGGGAAGGAGAAGATAATCCTGAGCTGACCGATGACGAACGGTACAGTCCTGCCGGGGTTTTGGCTCCAAAAGCCAAAGCGGACTATGCTTTTGTCATGCACTGTTTGCATTGGTTGTCAGAGGATGGAAAGGCCGCAATTGTTTCCTATCCAGGAGCTTTATATAGAAAGGGAGCTGAACAGAAAATAAGGAAATTTTTGGTAGACAACAATTATTTAGAAGCGATTATTCGACTTCCTAAAAACTTATTTTTCGGAACTTCTACTGAAACAGCTATTATGGTTCTAAAGAAAGGCAAGCAGGACAATGACGTGCTTTTTATTGATGCTTTCAATGACTACCACAAAGTTATCAATAATAATAAACTAGAACCTGAACATATCAGAAAGATCATTGAGACTTTTACGGCTAGAGAAAATATTGATTCTTATAGCAGAATAGTTTCAAAGGATGAAATAGCAGAGAAAGATTACAATCTTTTAGTTCCTACCTATATCGAACCTGAAGTAGCAGAAGAAAAAATAAATCTTAAAGAATTATTGAGTGATTACAAAAACAATAGTGAAGAGATTCAGATAAATCAAAACAGGCTCTTTGATTTATTAAGCCAGTTAGATTCAAAAATGAGGGATTAAAATTGAAAAATTCTATGCTTAAGGACGTTGCTTATTATCCAAAGGATAGAATCAGCTCAAAAGAATTAAACTCTTCCAACTACGTTGGGGTTGACAATCTCTTAAAGAATAAGAGGGGTAAAAGAGACGCTAATGTAGAAATCAAACCGGGAAATTACCTTCGTTACCAAGCTGGAGATATTCTGATTGGCAATATTCGGCCTTATTTAAAGAAAATTTGGTTAGCAGATAGAGAGGGCGGTACTAATGGCGATGTCGTTGTTATTCGCCCCATAGTTGAAAAAGTTTTTCCTGAGTACTTATATTATTGCTTAGCTAACGATCGCTTTTTTGATTTTGACGTGAAACATAGTAGAGGAGCTAAGATGCCTCGTGGAGATAAGAAAGCAATTCTTCAGTTTCCAATAAGAGTCCCAGATTTAGAAAAACAAAAGAAAATCGCTCAAAATTTAAATCAGATGGATACTTTAGTTCAGAATCTAATAAAAGAATTTAATCAACAAATAGAACTCGTAGAATCTATTTACAACTGCTACTTAAATGATCTCCTAGCTTTCAATGAAAAGGAATTTGTATGAACTCCACCTACAAAATGATCGCTACTTCCGGAGAAAACACGGTCGTCAGTGACTATAAACCGATTGAAAAAAGCCGCAACGCTTACCAAAGCGAAGCCCAACTCGAAGAGACCCTGATCGACCAGCTAACAAAACAGGGCTACGAGCGGGTCGACATCAACAACGAAGCGGATCTGATTATTAATCTTAGGAAACAACTGGAAAAGCTCAACAACTACACCTTTACCGACAGCGAGTGGGACCGTTTCTACAAAAATATCATCGCCAACGACAATTTCGGTATCGTCGAAAAGACCAAAATGATTCAGGAAGACAATATCCAGCCGCTGATCAGGGATAACGGCGAGTTTAAAAACATCAAGCTGATCGACCGCAAAGACCCGCAGCGCAACTTCCTGCAGGTGCTAAACCAGTACAGCGAAGACAGGGGGACCTACGACAACCGCTACGACGTGACGATTCTCGTCAACGGGCTACCGCTCGTCCATACCGAGCTTAAGCGAAGAGGGGTCGATCTCAAAGAAGCTTTCAACCAGATCGAGCGCTACCAAAGAGACTCTTTCTGGGCCGGAAGCGGGCTTTTCGAATATATCCAGATCTTTATCATCTCCAACGGGACGATCACGAAGTACTACTCAAATACGACCCGGGACAAATCGATAAAAGAGCAGACCGAAAACAAAAAATCCGGGCGCAAGACGAGTAATTCGTACGAGTTCACTTCTTACTGGGCCGACGCCAAAAACAAGAAGATTCCGGATCTGGTGGATTTCACAAGGACTTTCCTCTCCCGCCACACCCTACTCAATATTCTAACCAAGTATTGCATCTTCACGACTGACGAGAATCTTTTAGTGATGCGCCCCTACCAGATAACGGCGACCGAACGGATCTTGAACAAGATCCGGATCGCGAACAACTACAAAAAAGCGGGTTCGACCGATGCGGGCGGCTACATCTGGCACACGACGGGCTCGGGAAAGACGGTAACTTCCTATAAGGCCGCCCGGCTTGCGACCGAAGAACTCGATTTCATCGACAAGGTGATCTTCGTGGTCGACCGTAAGGACCTGGATTCCCAGACGATCAAAGAATACAACCGCTTCCAGGAAGGGTGCGCCAACGGCAATACGTCAACAAAGATCCTGGAGAGACAGCTCTCAGACCCAGACAAAAAAATCATCGTCACGACGATCCAAAAGCTCAATACGTTCGTCAAAAAGCACAAAAACCATCCCGTCTACAATCAGGACGTCGTTCTGATCTTTGATGAATGCCACCGAAGCCAGTTCGGCGAGATGCATAAAAACATCACAAAGAACTTCAAAAAGTACTATAAGTTTGGCTTTACCGGAACGCCCATCTTCGCTGAAAACGCCGGCAGCGGCAAAAACAGGATCTTTACGACGCAGCAAGCTTTCGGGGACCGGCTTCACGCCTATACGATCGTCAGCGCGATCGACGACCACAACGTTCTACCCTTTAGCATTGATACGGTCAATACGTTTCATATGAAAGAAGGCGTCAAAGACCGTCAGGTCCAGGCGATCGACGAGAAGGCTGCGCTGGAGAGTCTAAAGCGTAAGAAGCTCGTCGCCCAGTACATCCTGGATAATTTCGATATCAAAACGATGCGAAATAAGAGCTACCTAACTAATGATAACAAGCGCTTAAACGGGTTCAATTCGCTCTTTGCGGTCAGCTCGGTCGAAGACTGCAAAACCTATTACGAGATCTTCAGAGACCTGCAAAAAGACAGTGAAGATAAGTTAAAGATCGCGACGATCTTCAGCTACGCTCCGAACGAAGAGCAAAATGAGACCGGGACCCTCGAAGAAGACCTGACGACGGACCGGATGGACCTGGCCTCTCGCAACTTTCTCGACATGGCGATCGGCGACTACAACGAGATGTTTGGGACCGGCTTCGATTCGTCGGGTGAAGGCTTTCAAAACTACTACGAAGACCTGACTAGGCGGATCAAAAACCGCGAGATCGATATTGTAATCGTTTGCAACATGCTTCTAACAGGCTTTGACTCGACCACGCTCAATACGCTGTGGGTGGATAAGAATCTGAAACTCCACGGACTGATCCAGGCGTTTTCCAGGACGAACCGGATCCTCAACGGGATCAAGACGTTTGGAAATATCGTCACCTTCCGAGACCTGACCGAAGAGACCAATGAGGCCTTAAAGCTTTTTGGGGACGAGAACGCTCAGAGCCTAGTCATTCTGAAATCCTACGACGAGTATTACAACGGCTACGTCCACGAAGGAAAGTCTTATCCGGGTTATAAAGAAATAGTAGCGGAAATCCAAAGAAAATTTCCCGATCCCCATGATATCGGGATCACCAATGAGGTGAAGAAAGAATTTGTCGGTCTCTTTAGCTCGCTCCTTCGGGTGATGAACATCCTATCAACTTTCGAGCGCTTTGAAAGGGAGAAACTTATCAACGACGCCGATTTTCAGGATTACATGAGCGCCTATCTTGATCTTCAAAGAGAGATGATAGGCCATACGGAAAAAGTCGATATTGTTGGGGACATGGTCTTTGAGCTCGAACTGGCCAGACATCTGGAAGTCGACATCGACTTTATACTGTTTCTAATCGGACAGATCGAAGACAATTACGCCAGCAGAAAAGAGATAACGGCCCAGGTCAACCGGAGGATCGACTCGAGCATCAAGCTAAGAAGTAAGAAAGAACTGATCAACAACTTTATTGACCGCTACAACGCCGGCGAAGACAGCCAGAAAAAGTGGATCGAGTTCGTCGAACAGGAAAAGGAAAAGGAACTTGAGGCGATCATCGAAGAAGAAAATCTGAAGCCGGAAAAGACGCGCGATTTCATAAACAACTGCCTATTAAACGGAAAACTAGAGACGACCGGGATGGCACTCAGCGAAATCATGCCGCGGATGTCGCGTTTTTCGCCGAACCGGGAGAAAAAGCGAAACGGAATCATCCACAGACTCCTTGGTTTTATTGCCAAATTCGCCGGAATTATTTTCTTTCTCTGAAATATTGATGTAGTAGACAAAAGGTAAGGTATATTAAATTTTCCGATTTTAAGATGTGAAATATACTAAATATAGTAATTCAGATCCCAAGATCATACTGGATATACCATGATTTTTCAAAGTAAAGTTTGGAAAATTTTTTTAAACCTTTTGTCGGTCAAATCAAATATTTAAGCTACGGAAGATTTGAAACGTTACCTTTGTTAGGCTAATCAACCGTCTAATCCTCAGTTTATAACTGTAGTAAGTGGAGAATAATACTAAAATCAGAATTGAGAAAGTCGTTTCGAAAATGATTACCTGTAACTCTCTTGATTTAATAAAAAAGTACTTTAAAAATTATGAACCGCTTTGGATTATAAATGTCCAAGGCGGTTTTTTGCTACTTGTATTTCTATTCAAGCAGGTTTCTAATGAGTTCTTCCACCGCAACACGCTCTTTAAGAGGAAGCTTCTTTATGTCTTCGGAATTATTTTCGGCGAAGAAATATTCCATAGATTCACCAAGCGCATTAGCGATGTCTATCAGAGCGCCGAGAGATACGTTGACGTTATTTGTTTCAATTAGTGTGATATATTTTGGCGAGAGTCCAGCCAGTTCAGCAAGCTGAGCCTGCGTATAGCCTTGGCTAAGTCGAGCCTTGCGAATTCGTTGGCCTAAGTCGTCTCTTAATTCCTTTTCTTCGATCATATTTTTATTTTCAATATTGTCAAAATTCGTAAAACTCAATATTATTAGTATATTACTAAAGATATTAAACTTGTATGGTATAATATTAATGGCAATTTCTGAATGAGCGAAAACAATATCTATATAAAATTGGGAAACAATAATTCAATATCGATAGTTTACGGATAACTTTAGGAACAGTCTTTGTTTTTGATTCATTAACTTTAAATAGGTTGGATAGACCTTAATATAATTTACAAGTTTTAGTAGGAGGTTATTTTGAAAAAACTGTTTTGTTTGTTAGCTACTTTTTTTGTTCTATGCAGTTTTGTTCCTGTTTTCGCACAGGTTCCTGAAACAGAAGTTTTTTCTGTTTCTTTGGATACTGAGTATAAATCTGTTCCTGTTGGATCTACATTTACGTTGACTGCAACTTATGCACCAACTAATATTTATTCTTCTATTGAAAAAAAATGGGCAGTAAATAAGACTTCCGGTTCAGCGGAAATAGTTGCTCAATCTGATAGGCAAGTTATAGTAAAAGCCTTGGAACCAGGTCACGTTACAGTTTCTTACACAATGCAAGGAGATATTTATTATGGGATGGCTGTGTGCACCGTTCAAATCACGGATGAAGGAACTTCTCGTTTAGATTCTGTTGAATTAAATTACACAGAAGCCAGTTTAGATGTAGGTAAAACTTTACAGTTAGTACCAACAATAACTCCTGCAAATGCTACGATAACTTCCGAACAATGGGACTCTAGTGATGAAAATGTAGCTCGAGTGGATAGTAATGGATTAGTTACGGCAATTTCGCAAGGCGAAGCCTCTATTAATTACACAGTAAATGATGTAGGTTACTCTACTGTAGGATGTAAAATAACTGTTACTAAAAATGGAGTGTTTTCTAAAGAAATAAGCTTAAGCACTTACCCTGAAGGGGCAGGTACAGTTAACGGAGAGGGAGACTATCCAGTCGGAGATGAGATCACTTTAACAACTCAACCTAATGACGGGAATGAGTTTATAGGCTGGTTTAGTGTAGCAAACTATGGAACTGGTCTTGCTTCTGCTGAACCTGACTATACTTTTACAGCTGAATGGAACACTCCGCTCGAATACATCGCAGTTTATAAAACTGGTACTGAAACAGGGATGCCCTACTATTTCAGTGTAGCCTCAGACCCCGTTGGAGCAGGTTATGTTTCTGGTAGCAGGGTGATCACAGAAGAATCTGAATCTAATGTTGCTTATATACAAGCTATACAAAAGCCGGGTTGGATCTTTGATGGTTGGTATATAGGAAACGAATTGATTTCCAATGAAAGAAGCTATGCTTATGAGGTTACCGAAACTAACCGAATTGTGGCAAAATTTACGGAAGATCCTAATTATACCGGCCCGACTTCGGCTGTTTTAAATCCTAGTACGAATCAAACCCTTCAAATTGGAGAGGGATTAGTAGTTTCTGTTGCTCCAGAGCCCGAAGGCAGTGGCAATCCTCAGGGATCTACACTAGAGTTTGAAGGTCTAAATGGGCAGAATTACGAAGATATTCTTGATTTTTATCCAGAGAATGTAACTAATGAAAACCGAATTGTTGGAAAAGCTCCTGGACAGGTAAGAATTACTGGACAGTTAGAAGAGGGTATAACTTCAGAGCCGATAATCATTACAGTAGAAGAGCCAGAAACGCCTCAATATGAGGTAGAACTTTTAGTTTCTCCTCAGAATTCAGGGTCTGTAATTGGAGATCTCAGCTATGCTAGCGGATCGACCGCAACTCTTCAAGCAATTGGAGATAATGATAGCACATTTACTGGTTGGTATAATGGGCAAACACTTGTTTCTACGCAAAACCCATATACCTTTACTGTAAACGGAAATCAAACGTATACGGCTGTTTTCAATGGGGGAACACCAGACGTTCCAACTAATAATCTGACAATCACACCGGCTTCACTTACGTTAGCTCCAGGTGGAACTCAACAGCTAAGCGCAAAGACCGGGACAACGACATTATCTAGCGGTGTTAGCTGGACCTCAGATAATACAGCAGTAGCAACAGTCTCGTCTTCGGGAACAGTCACAGCTGTCGCAGAAGGCACTGCTACGATAACAGCAACTTACGAAGACCAAACGGCCACAGCGACCGTTACTGTTACAAGCTCGAGTTTGACTATCAGTTCGATTATGCTCGATCCGACTGCATTAAACCTAACTACGCTAGGACAGACAGCCACGATCTCGGCGACGATTTCCCCTTCAAGTTGGGAAGGAGATGTTAGCTGGTCGATCACGCCGACTTCTGTAGCTACAATCGACCAAAGTACGACTAATCCGAAACAGGCAACGGTTACAGCAGTTTCGGACGGACAGGCAACCGTCACAGTTACCGCGGGCGGCAAGACCGCTACAGCCCAGGTCAGGGTCAACACGAACCCTGTCACGGGCGGCGTCACGATCAGCGGCCAAACACCGGACGCTTTCACGGTCAGTGCAACGATTCCATCATCGGCAGGTCAGGTTAAATCCGTTTCGGTCTATACTTGGTCGACGGCTGACCAAAGCGACATGAACTGTAAGGTTATCCCGCCGTCTTCACAGGGATCATCTACCTTTAGCTACGCTTTCCCGATCAACGATACGCCAGTTAATGAACATTACAACAATGCGGATTTAATTAAAGTTCATGTCTATGCCACGATGCAAGACGGGACGGTAAGTCTACTGGAAGCCACAACTTACGACTGGATGGATGCTTCATCCGTAGCCGGAAAAAATGTAGTTTACACTACATATAGTCAAAATAACGGCTTTAATTCGCCTTCCGTTTATGGCGGCGAAATGTCCGGAACTGAAGGCCGTACTCTAGGTCTTGAAGGAATCCGCATTTCTTCGCCAATAGAAGGTGTACAGGTCAGTACTGATGTTCACGTAGAAGATATTGGTTGGATAAACAATGTCGCCGACGGAACTTATGCCGGAACGATGGGGCAAAACAAACAGATCGAAGCCGTACGCTTTACGCTGACCGGTCCAAATTCCGGAAAATACCGTATAGAATATCAGGTCCACGGCGAAAATTACGGTTGGCAAGGTTGGACTTCGCAAGGACAAGAAGCTGGGACAACCGGTCAAAATCTTCAAATTGAAGCCATACAAGTTCGTATTGTGGAAGCTTAAAACGAAAACAGGCGTAATTCTAAGTAATTAAATTTTCACCTTTAGTTCTATATCTTTTTGGAGCTAAAGGTGTTTTTGTGTTTACTATAGAAATTGTAGCGTTGACTAAAGAATTGAAATTACAACGTTAGAAACATATTAAATTTAATTTTTAACTTGAAGATAATATGAATTCTCCCCCCCTGTTCAATTATTTTCAAAAGCATTGAATAGATAGAATTATTTGAGAAAAATAAATTTATATTATACCCTAAAATTCCTTAAATTAACTACAAAAATACAAATAATCCTTATATAATTAATTAATTGAAGTTATGGTAAAAAATTTGAAATTAATAAATGGAAAGGATTTATGATATGAAGTTTAAACGACTAATTGCTTTAGTATTATCTGTTTTGCTTTTACTTACAACATTTCCATTCAATGTAGTAGCGCAAGAAGTTACAATACGTGGAAGTTCCGACTTGAAAGCTAAAACAGAGTATTTAAAGCATAGGATAGTATGTAGTACCAGAGACACTTATGCTTATATCAACAGCCAAGACCAGTTGTATTGCTGGGGCGATAATCTCTATGGAACAGTTGGTAATGGCTCATTAGAAGACGTAAGCAAACCAATATTAATAATGGAAAATGTGAAAGAGGTAGATATAAAAACCGAATCCGCTATTGCTTTAAAAAATGATGGATCAGTATGGACGTGGGGAAGTAATGAGGATGGTCAATTAGGCGATGGTCAAATAAAAAATATGGTTCTTGAACCTCAACAAGTCAAAGTCGCTGCGCCGGTTGAACATGTTTATAGTAGTTCCGGAGCTAATTTTGTTAAATATTTAAATGGAAATTTAGCTGTAGCGGGTTTGGGGAAAGCCGGAGAATTTGGAGAAGGTGCCCCGGGAGTATTAATGGCTAGAGTCAATTATGGAGATAGTTTTGAATTAAGCGAGAATGGAGTTGTGATTGGAAGCGGAGATAACAGTTATGGTCAACTGGCTCTGCAACCTTTTAGTATTATAACTACATCAACTAATCAAAATATTTTAGACGGAGTCAGAGAAATTGAAATCGGTTCCTATATATATTATTTATGTGGAGCTATCAAAGACAATGGAGATCTTTATGTCTGGGGAGCCCTGGACAGAGGTATCCGTTACGGATGGGAACCACTAAATATCCTATCAAATGTTAAACAGGTAAGTATTTGTAAAAGTTGGGGGGTTGCCGTTACTGAAGATGGTACAATGTACAGTTTTTCTAGAGATAACGGACTTCCTACATGCAAGCCATATGAAATAGAAAAAGATGTTCTTATAGCTAAGGCAGGTTTTAGTGGAAAAGATTTAATAGTCAATACCAAAGGGGATCTATATTTGAGAACTGCCTTTTCTCAGGCAAAAAAAGAGTTTATCTGTAATATAGGAGAAATCAATCCAGATAAGGAAATCCCTGAAACCCCTAGCCAGCCGGATGTACCGAAAGATCCAATTAATCCAGATGATTTAAAACAATATGCCGATACGGAGAACGAACTCAAAAGAAATTATGTTCAGTCCCATATAAAATATATTAACGAAAAATATAAAAATGAAATCACACAGGGCTTTTCAGGTGCACTGGGAGAGGCGGTCCAGACTATCCGGGATGACAAGTTCAATAATACTTATGACTTCAACAATTTCATGAGCCAGCTGCTTTCCGCCAGTTACAAACAGGATGAAGCACCTTATCTGGCTATTCTCGCTTCTTACATCGATACCGACACGTCGGCCAATTATTACAGCGATGTATTTTATAATAAGTCGCTAGATAAATATTTTGACAACGCTGGCGAGATCCTTGAAAAGCTCGAAAAAGCCGGCAAAATAAAAGGCGGCGTACAAAAGCTTCAGAATCTATCCAAAATGGATGTAAACTCCAGCAATTTTAAATCTTCCATTAACGAGATTGACGCGATCATTGACAGCAACCTGAGCGCAGCTGAGATGGAGAATTATCTAAGCTTTAGTGACGCGCGAGGAGTTTTAAATACGGTTACGGGTGCTATTGGTAATTCTGCTTCTGAAACGTTGCACTTCATTAACAACTATCAGGCTTATCAAGGAGCTTCCGATAAGCTGATAAGTTCTTTGGAGGAAATGAGAAGCGCAGTCAATAAATCTACGACTTATCCGGGGAAAAATCAGCTTGAAGGTACGATATACGCAACCGGGATGGGGAAAGCTCTTGACCGGATGATCAGCGAAATCAAAGAAGCCAAACAAGGCTCGACCGGAGCGGACATTGCCAAAAAATACGCCGCCTCGCTGGTCGGAACTGGTACGCAGGCGGCAGCCAGTGAGTTCGGATCGGCGGTCATAGGTTCTCTCCCCTGCGTCGGTACTATCAGAAAAGCTCTGGGTGGAATCAACCATATCTCCGATTACTTCTATAACGGGAAGTCTAGAAATTATAATGCCGATCTAGTAAAGAAACTCGACTTGACCGCTTGCGTAATCCGCGCTGCGGCAGATAAAAAGGCCGATGAACTGAAATCCGCTACCAAACTGGACTCAAGATTCAACCTGGCTGTTGAATTTGACTACCTGATCCAGCTGTACAAATCTACTTTGACCCAGGGTTACAACAATACGAAAGATTTCATCAAAAATTCGATTATCCCCAACAAGAAGATCGGCAAGGTTACGGACGCGACGTACGATGCCATTAAAGAAGGCAAGCTCACAGGGGCTTATCAGAGTCTTGTCGTCGGCATTGAAGAACAAATCGGCGATATCAATCAAATCAGGTGTCATGATCCGGCTTTCGACATCAGTACGAGCCGGAAGGTAAGCAATTATTCGGCCTCTCAATCCAAAAAACTTAGAAATTATCTAATCGCCTGTCCTGTAAATGTCACGGTGAAAGATGAAACCGGCAAAGTGTTTGCGACTTTGACGGATTCCGGCATCAACTGTCCGGAAGGATACGAACGCTACTTCTTCGTCTATCCGGAAGAAGACGGGAGCTACGGCAAATCGGCGGTCGTGCCTTCGGATTATACGGTCGAACTGGAAGGTACGGGAAGCGGAAGTATGAACGCTTTGGTCAACCATTATGACAACGGCCAAAACACCAACACCTATCTATACCAAGACCTTCCGGTAAACGGTTTAACTAAAGGGTCTTTCGAAAAAAGCGGTTCCGATTCAGATCCTTACACTTTAAAAATCGACGGAACCGAACATAAGCCGGATGTTTCCGATTCGAGCGAACCCGGAACTTCGGAAACTACGTTCACTGTCAGCGTATCCGTCAATCCGGCAGGAGCCGGATATGTAACCGGAGCCGGAAACTATAAAGAAGGCGAAAGCGTTACATTAAAAGCTAACGCCAATGACGGCTACAGATTTGCTAACTGGACGGAAAACGGCTCAGTCCTGAACAGTTCAGAAACTTATATTTTCAAGGTAACGAGTAATCATTCGTTGATTGCGAATTTTGAAAAAGTATCTTCAGACCAGCCCTCCGACTCAGATCCGTCAGACCAACCATCGGGTCCGGATCCATCGGGAAAACCGTCAGATCAGCCATCTAACCCAGGTCCATCGGAAAATCCTGAAACGGCGACGAAAGTACCGGTCTACCGTCTGTACAATACGGTTTCCGGCGAACATCTGTATACGTCCGACCAGAACGAGTCGAATACCTTGTCTGCGGTCAACGACTGGAATTACGAAGGCGTCGGCTGGAACGCGCCAGCCAGTGGCCAGG
>CANRHG010000014.1 GCA_947630385.1 uncultured Eubacteriaceae bacterium | reverse complement strand
TACCGCTACATGAGGGGCCTGATCGAACACGGCTACGTCTACATCGCCCAGCCGCCGCTGTATAAGATCGAAAGCGGCAAAAAAGTCGCTTACGCTTATTCGGACGAACAAAGAGACGAGCTGCTTAAGGAATTCCCGGACAACAAGAACCTGACGATCCAGCGCTACAAAGGGCTCGGAGAGATGGACGCCGAACAACTTTGGGATACGACGATGAACCCTGAGACCCGCATCTTAAAGCGCGTCCAGATCGACGACGCGCTGCTCGCCGACGAGATCTTCACGGTGCTCATGGGCGATAAAGTGGAACCTAGAAAGGAATTTATCACGAGAAACGCGGCCAAGGTCCGCAACCTCGATATTTAGGTGAAACATGGCTGAAAACATAAACCAGATCGAACCGGTCAACATCACGACGGAGATGAAGGACTGCTACATCGATTACGCGATGAGCGTTATCGTCGGCAGGGCCCTTCCCGACGTGCGAGACGGTCTAAAACCGGTGCACCGCCGGATCCTATACGCGATGAACGAGCTGGGTCTTACCCCAGAAAAGCAGTTTCGTAAATCGGTCCGTATCGTCGGGGACGTTCTCGGTAAATTCCACCCGCACGGCGACGCGTCGGTTTACGACGCGATGGTACGAATGGCCCAGGATTTTTCGATGCGCTACACGACGGTCCGTGGCCACGGAAACTTTGGTTCCATCGACGGTGACGCCCCGGCGGCCATGCGTTATACGGAAGCCAAGCTCGACCGCATCGCGATGGAGATGCTTCGTGACATCAACAAGGACACGGTCGATTTCATCGACAACTTCGACGGAAGCGAGACCGAACCGGTCGTACTTCCCAGCCGTTTTCCCCACCTTCTGGTCAACGGATCCTCCGGGATCGCCGTCGGTATGGCCACGAACATCCCCCCGCACAACCTCGGGGAAGTCGTCGACGCCTGCGTCGCTTACATCGACAATCCGGATATTTCCGTTGCCGAACTCATGACTTACATTAAGGGTCCGGACTTTCCGACCGGTGGGACGATCGTTGGGACCGAAGGGGTCCGAAAGATGTACGAGACCGGGAAAGGCCCGATTTTAGTTAAGTCAAAAGTCGAGATCAAAGAGGCAAAAAACGGGCGCCATCAAATCGTCATTTCCGAACTTCCCTTTAACGTAAACAAGGCCAGACTCATCCTGAGCATGGCCAATCTCGTTAATTCAAAGAAGATCCAGGGGATCACGGAGATCCGCGACGAATCGGACCTGAAAAAAGGCATAAACATCGTCATCGACGTACGAAGAGACGCCAACGCAAACGTTATTTTAAACCAACTCTTTAAACACACCCAACTTCAGGACTCCTTTAACGCGACGATGCTCGCGCTCGTCCAAGATAAACGCGGTAAAAGCACCCCGAAGATCCTGACTTTAAGGGACATCCTACGGGAATACCTAGACTTTCAAAAAGAAGTCATCAGCCGACGTACCCGCTTTGATTTAAACAAAGCCGAATCGAGAGCCCATATCTTGGAGGGCCTTATCGTGGCTTTGGACAATATCGATGAAGTTATCGGTATCATCCGCGCAAGCCATACCGGAGCCGAAGCCAAGACGCGTCTGACGGAACGTTTTGAGCTCGACGATGTACAGGCCCAGGCCATCCTCGACATGCGGCTTCAGCGTCTGACGGGCCTGGAACGCGAAAAACTCGAGTCCGAATTTAAATCTTTACAAGAAAAAATTAAAGAGCTAAAGGCGATTTTAAACGACGAAGGAAAACTTTTAGCCCTTATAAAAGAAGAACTCCTGGAGATCAAGAGTAAATACAGTGATGAACGCCGTACGGGTTTTGAAAGAAAGCGAAAAGAACTCGAAACGGGCGATTACATCAAAGAAGAAGACGTCGTGATCACGATCACGCACGCCGGTTACGTAAAACGTATCCCGGTCGATACCTACAAGAGCCAAAAACGGGGCGGACGTGGGATCCAGGGCGTCAATACGAGAGAGAACGATTTTATCGAGCATCTCTTTACGATGTCGACGCACCACCACCTTTTGGTCTTTACGAACAAAGGCCTGGTTTACCGCCTAAAAGGCTACGATATCCCGGAAGCGACGCGAAACAGCAGCGGGCGCTCCATCGTTAATCTTCTTCCGCTCGACTCCGACGAAAAGATCACGGCGGTGCTCCCGGTCAGGGAATTTGACGACGAGCGTTATCTTTTATCCGTCACTAGAGACGGTCTGGTTAAAAAGACCAAACTCAACGAGTTTAACACCAACCGTAAAAACGGGCTAAACGCGATAAACTTAAGAGAAGGCGATGAAATGATCGCGGCCCACTTAATCGGTGAGGATCAGGATATCATTATTGCCACCCACGACGGCTACGCCATCCGGTTTAACTGTAAGGACGTAAAAAGCGTACTGCGTTACAGCCAGGGCGTTAAAGGGATCAGCCTACGTCCGGGCGATTACGTGGTCGGAGTCGCTCTCGTATCTCCGGGACAAAAAGTTCTGTCGGTGACGGAAAACGGCTTTGGAAAACTTACGGTCGAAGACGAATACCGTCGACAAAATCGCTCCGGAAGGGGTATCTTAACTTATAAGATCACGGATAAGACGGGAAAGATGACGGGCTTTGTAGCCGTCGACGATGAGGATGAAGTCATGCTTATAAACAGCGACGGTGTTGTGGTACGGATCATGGCAAAAGACATCTCCGTCGTCGGGCGAAATACCCAGGGCGTTCGTCTTATGCGCCTGAACGGTGACCAAAAGATCGCAACGATCTCTAAGGTTTATCACATGGCCGGAAAGGACGATGAGGCCCAGGAAGATCTTGAAGTCTTAGTAGAAACCGAAAAAGAATTGGAAGAAGAGATTTAAAATGAAAACTCCAAAAAACGCCGTACTCTCTTCGTCAATTTTGGCAGCCGATTTTGCCAACATGGGAAGAGACCTTAAAAATCTGGAAGACTACGGAAGCGACTGGGTCCACGTAGACATAATGGACGGGCATTTTGTCCCGAACCTGACCTTCGGCCCGGACCAGATGGCGATGATGCGCCCTTATACTTCGCTTCCCTTTGACGTTCATCTTATGATCGACCATCCCGAAGAATACGTGCCCCGTTTTATCGACGCTGGAGCGGATCTGATCTCAGTCCACGTCGAGACGGAAGACGATTTGGATAAAGTCTATAAGATGATGGAAGACGCCGGTATCCGTAAAGGGATCGTCATCTCCCCGGATACACCGGTATCGGCGGTCGAACCGTGGCTCGACCGGGTGGATATGGTGCTCGTCATGAGCGTACATCCGGGATTTGGTGGACAAAAGTTTATCGAAAAAACTTACGACCGTGTTAGAGAATTAAGAGATTTAATCGGTGAACGTCCTGTTTTGATCGAAGTCGACGGAGGCGTCGGTCCACAGAACCGTGACGCGCTCTTAGACGCCGGTGTCAATGTACTCGTAGCTGGATCCTCGGTTTTTCATGGTGACATGAAAGACAACATTAAAAAACTGAAATTCGGAGACTGAGCTTTACAGAAAGCTGGAAATTTGAGATTATTTTTGTATGACTAGACGCCAATTCAATTACGTCTTAGCCGGAATCACGATCTTATCTCTTCTGGCAGCTTTTGCCTTGACTTCGATATCCGTTGAGATCTCAAAAAATAAAGCAACGAACCAGGCAAAACAGACGGTACTGGGAACGTGGACGGATACGACTAATCCACAGAGGATCCTTCAGTTTACAAACGAAAACGAATATAAAGAAAACGGCGTGACTATGGCAGAATTTAAGGTCAATCCAAACGATTCGACGATCACGCTGGATTATCCGGACGGAAACCAACAAATCTATGGTTACGCTTTAAGTCCCAACCACTCGGAGCTTACGCTGACCAACACACAGGATGGGACGTCCATCGTCTATAGCCGATAAAAGCCGGAAAGGAAACCTTTTGGCTTACTATAGCCCAAACTCGAAAAATCTATCGGGTTTGGGTTTTTTTATTTTAAACGATTTTTACTATCTGTTATAATAAGTATGATTTATATAACTAATCATACTTGGAGATAATCGATGAAAAAACCTAAAGATAAGTACGCATGGACCGCTACCGTGGGAGAAAAAGGACAAATTGTGATTCCAAAACAAGCCAGAGAAATTTTTAATATCCAACCGGGAGATACATTAATACTTCTCGGAGATAAGAAGCGTGGTATTGCTATTCCACCAAAAGAATCTTTTTCTGAGCTATATAAGACCGTGTTTAAAGAGGGATAAGATTGAAAAATGTTGCTTTTTTCAGCATTCCTGCTTACGGACATACCAATCCCATGCTTCCGGTTGCACGAGAGTTGGTAAAACGGGAAAATAACGTCCGTTTTTATTCGTTCGATAAATTTAAGGAAAAAATTAAATCAACGGGCGCTGAGTATATTTCTTGTGACCGTTTTCTTCCTGAGATTAAAGACGAACAGTTAAACCGATTAAAGAAAGCTTCAGCGGTGGAAATGATCCTTCAGGACATTCAAATCAGTAAAAACATAGACAGCTTTATTGAGGGAGAGTTTAAAGAATTTAATCCGGACGTAATTTTTTCAGATTCTGTGTGTTTTTGGGGAAAACTTAACGCGGAAAAACATCAAATTCCTATGGTCGTGTCTAATAGCACGCTTGCTTTTAATCGGCAGTCGTCAAAATACATGAAAAGAAGTTTAAAGGAAACGGCGGAACTAATTTTTGGCTTACCCATAATAAACCGGGAGCTAAAAAGTTTAAAATCCCTTGGATACGAATTCACCAACTTTCTCGATTTAATTAAAAACGACAACAATACCGATACCGTCGTTTATACTTCATCTCAATTTCAACCGTCTTCAGAAACTTTTTCAGAGCATTACAAATTCATCGGTCCTTCTTTGTTAAGTCCGTTAAAACCGGATAAGGAAAAAGAAAGACCGATGATTTACGTTTCTTTGGGAACGGTAATTAACGATGATCCAAAATTTTATGAAGAAAGTATCAACGTGCTAAAGGATCTTGATGTAGACGTCGTTATATCTTGCGGTGAATTTACGGACCTGAACCGTTTAAAAGCTTTGCCGGGAAATATAAAAGTTTTCCCTTTCGTTGACCAGTTACAGATTCTGTCAAAAGCGGATATTTTCATTACACACAGCGGAATGAACAGCGTTTCCGAAAGTTTATTTATGGCCACGCCGATGATCCTTCTTCCCAAAACAGCCGAACAAAAAGCTGTAGCCAGGCGGGTAAAGGAACTTGGGGCCGGTATTTTATTATCAAATCATTCTGAAAACTCGCTTAAACGGACGGTCAAAGAAATACTGGAAAATAAATCTTATCAGAAAGCTGCCGATAAGATGAGTGCGGACTTTCGTTCTTGTTCCGGTCCTATTGAAGCTGCCCGCTTTATAGAAAGTGTGGGATAGATTGGAAATTTCAGTTGGAATTTACTTCATTGGCACTTTTAAAAAGTTTTGGGAAAAAGTTGGCTTTATTAGACCATAAAAATAGTCGTGAAGAAGAGATTTTTAAATCTCGCTTAATTTAATTTACGTTATTGAATCATCTAGGAAGCAGGATTATAAAATGAGAAGTGAGGTAACTGTTTAGGCGCCTCTAATCGGTTTTCAGTTTTTTGTAACTTTAGCCGAAAGGAGGTGTGACTGTGGAAATATTTGTAAAAATATTCGTTTTATTGATTTTATTTTCACCACTAATTTTAAAATTAGCGGCGGCTTTTATCGAAATAAAATCCGCCTGGATAAAATCTAATCTTTTGAAGCTCTATTATAAAAAATAGAGTTCGAGAAAAAACAACAGTCACCTAAACAAACTTCAAAAAAGGTGACTGTTATATCTTTTAATCTTAGAGGCGTTAAGCAGTTGCCTCTTTTTTCTATTGTACCAAAAGTTCGTTATAAATAAACGTTTTCCCTCAATTTCCTTCCGAGAAGTCAAAATATAATTCTAATCGTAGATTAACTCTTGCAGGTACTTAAGCCCTTCTATGATCTTAGGACCCGGACCAAACAGGCGCATGGGCTCCTCAACTTCTATGATCTTGCCATTTTTCGCTGCCGTCGTCTCCGCGATTTCCTCGTCTTCTAGTAGTTCCTTAGCCGGTGTTACAAAGCTTAGGTAATAATCTGGATCGGCTACGGAAATATCGAGAGGCGTAAACGGCTGGTACTTTTCTTCCTCATCGCCCGTGAGATTGATAACACCGATAATCTCGCATAAATCATTTAGCAGGGTAGGCCCACCCGGCGCGTAAAAATCGCCGAGGTCGATGAAGACCGCTTCTTTTTTTAGTTTCTTTCTCAGGCGCAGGTTGATCAGGCGCGCTTTCAGGTTAAAGGCTTCGACTTTAAGTCGCTTGGTCAGATCCGTAGCCGCTTTTTCTTTATCTACAAGATTTCCCAGGAAATTTAAGTCTGTACAGAGGTCGCTGATGGTCTGTGGATCGAAGACGAGAAAGGGGATCTCTTTTTCACTGAGTCTTTCTTTGAGCTTTTCGTAAGTCTCTCTTCCCAAATAAAGAAGTTCTGGCCCGGCAAGTACGAGATCGGGGTTTGTCTCCAAAATTTTTTCAATATCCGGATCACCGGCGGATCCAACCGATACGATCTGTTCTTCTTCGGTATCATAGGACTCACCGGTCTTTGCGACTACTTTTTCTAAAGCGTCGATATCTTTAAAAAAGTCAAAAAACGCTTCGCACAGACAGGCGATGCGCCTTGGTGCTTGTGGGATCGTCGCCTCTCCCGCTACGGTTTTAACAGTCAAAGGATAATTAAGCATAAAGCCTCCTCGTTAATTCCTTAAAATCGTCCGGGGACAGATTTTCCGCCCGGACCCTGGGATCAAACCCCAGCTCGATCAGTATGTCTTTTATCCTCTCCTTATCCACTCCCAGATTCGAAGCGAGCGAATTGATCAGGGTCTTACGTCGGTTGGCAAAACCGGCCCGTACCACTTTAAAGTAGTCGCCCTTGTCTACGCTCGTGTCCGGAATCTTTTTGGTCAGCCGTATCAGGGAAGAATCCACCTTTGGCCGGGGCATGAATACGCCGGCCGGTACGTCAAAGAGGATTTCGGGATCCGCGTAATACTGGGCGATGACCGAAAGGGCGCCGTAGATCTTTGATCCCGGCTCGGCCACGATGCGCTCGGCCACTTCCTTTTGGATCAAAAACTGCAGACTCTTGACGTCAAGATCGGATTCCAGAAAAAAGAAGATCACGGGTGAGGTGATGTTGTACGGGAGGTTGGCGACGACCTTAAACGGCCCGTCCGGGAAATCTTCGGGTAAGAGCTTTAAAACGTCCTTGTTTAAAACCTTAACGTTTTCTTTGTCCTGTAGTGTTTCTTCGAGCACGGGAATGAGTTTTTTGTCGATCTCCACGCTCGTGACGTTTCCGGCCCGGTCGCTGAGCTCACGGGTTAGCGTTCCAATGCCCGGTCCGATCTCGATGACGCTTTCATCTTTTGAAAGGTCCGCGCTGTCGGCGATTTTTCGCACGATGTTGGCGTCGGTCAAAAAGTTTTGCCCAAATTTTTTTACAAATCTCAGGCCGTAACGGTCCATGAGTTCTCTGACGGTACTAGGTGATGTAAGTTCCATTTTCACGCTTTTCTAAAATAAAATTTCTAAGAGCGGGCTTCGTATTTTGCCCCGGATGCTCCGTAACGTAGTCGAGCAGGTCCTCAAAAACGTCGCTGAGCTTTCCCGTAAGGCCCAAAGCGAGTAGATCGTTTCCGTCTACGGCAAGTTCCTTGCGTTCAAAGGCGGGGCTTTGAGCCAGTTTCTTGGCCCAGTCTCTCTTTTCTTTATCAAAAAGGGATAAATTATCTATAATCACGCTTTTAGAAAGCTTTCTTGCCGTTTTATTAAATTTTTTCTCACTCTCACAAGCCATAAGCTCGCAAAGGAGCCTCGCCGTTTTTACGGTCCTTTTTGGAAGGCGAAGTCCCTCTAAAAAAGAGATCCCATACGTCTTTGTAAGAAGCGCTAGCCTTGCCTCCAGAGTTTTGGCCCCACTTAGTTCTGGTGGGCTTATACTCTCTTCTACTCCCAGGCGCCCAAGCAGGGAAGAGAGCAGTCCGCTTTTAAAGATAAGATCAAAACCATAGTCGGGATTTTCCGACGATAAGATCCCCAGGAGTTCGGCCGTGATGCGTTCGATACTGATTTGGTCCGTACCGGGATCTGTGGTAATTGCCTTAAAGGTTTTGTCTTCGATTTTGAAGTTTTTCGTACACGCAAAGCGCACGGCGCGCCACTTTCTAAGCCCGTCTTCGCGAAAACGTTTTTCCGGGGAGCCGATGGCGCGGATAATCCGGGCCTTTAAATCGTCCAGCCCCCCATAATAGTCGATAAGTTTTCCGTCTTCATCTAGAGCCAGGGCGTTGACCGTAAAATCCCGTCTGGATAGGTCGTCTTTAAAACTCGTCCCGAAGCGCACCTCGTCCGGTCTTCGCCCGTCCGAGTATGAGCCGTCCGTGCGGAAGGTCGTGACCTGAAAGCTGCGGCCGTCTTTGAGGACTTCAACCGTCCCGTATTTAAGGCCGGTGGGAACGGTTTTATCAAATAGTTCTATCACCTCTTCGGGCGTCGCGTCGGTAGCGATATCAATGTCTTTGATTTCAAGGCCGAGCAGTCGGTCGCGGACGGCCCCGCCGACGATATAGGCCTTAAAACCTGCTTCTTTAAGTGTCCGTAAGATCTCGTCTTCGGGCTTCATTGCTCTTTTCCGACGCGGTGGATGTATTTTAGGTTCGGGTCCGGATCGTCAAATTCGTACCAGCGAATCGTCCGGCCGTCCTTTTGGGTAAGGTAGCCGTCTTCGAAGGCTTCAAGCGGTCCAAAGATCTCTTCGAACTTCTTTTTACAGCTGAGCCGGTCGAGCCCCAGTGCGTCTAAGGCGTAAACGCCCATGAGCTGTACGTTTTCGTCTTCGTCGATCATCACGTAGTAAAGTTCGCCGATCTCGGTCAAAAAACGCCCGCCCAGCTTTAACTTGCCGTTTTCCTTTCGCATTTCTTCGAGCTCGGTCACGTCCCTGAGTACGCCGAGCGAGCGCTGGTGGCGTCTGGTGTTTCCCTTGCGGTGACGAAGCGTTAGATCGACGATCTTGCGGTTGCCTTTGTAGGTATCGAGTTTAAGCCGCCTCGAGTACGGTTTTTGGTTTTTTAGGTCGAGTAGGAGTTGTTCGACGTCTTCGCGGTTTTCTTTGGAAAAACGGGCGAAGAAGTTCAGGCTCGGTTTTTCGGCGTTAAAGGACATCTCGAGAAGTTCGTAAAGCCCCCTCGACCAGATCGTTTCGGCCGTGTCAAAATCGTAGACGAAAAAGCCGATCCCGGTCGTGCTCTCCACTTCGTTGATACGGATCTCAAGGAGCTCGCGCATCTCGTTTTCCCTTTTTTTCTCTTCGGCCGGTTCGACCGTGATGAGATAGCGCGGCTCGTTGGCAGAGGATAGCCCCGTGACCGAAAAGTCGTAGAGCAGGTCGTTTTTTTGCTGGGGGATCCTGGCTTCAAATACGAACGGTTTGTCCCCGCCGACGGCTTCGAGCATTTGGTTTTGGCGCGCGTCCGAACTGGCCACGAGCAAAAACGGCTCAAAGATCGTTCCGATGAGCTCCTCTCTGGATTTGTTAAGAAGCTTGGCGGCTTCCTGGTTGATCCTTAGGATCTTCGCGTTGCCATCGATGATGATCGAGGGGACCGGAGAATATTTAAACGAGTTTTCAAGAATCTCCAGTCGCCTCAGTTGCCGGTAGGTGACCTGTTGTTTTGAAGTGTCGCGGATCAAAATGATGATCAGCACGAGAAACATGAGAGCGAAACCGCTGATCATGATAAAGTTAATCGAATTTACGATGTTTTGCAGAATTAATGGACTCATTGCATTTATTTTAAATAAATTAAGCGCCCATTTCAATTCAAAGCTGGCGCGCTTTATTATGGTAAACTAGAGGCACTGAGGAAAAAAATGTTAGCCAGTTATACCATTGACGGTTTTGAAAATATAAAATACCAAGGTTTCGGAAAGCTAAAATTCATCGAAAACCGGCTTTCCGAGTTGTACGAACGCTACGGTTACTGCCAGGTCGAGCCGCCGACGTTTGAAAATTACGACTTTTACTACGACAGGCAGGACGTCGACCGCAACGAGCTGTTTAAACTCATCAGCTCTACCGGCAAAGTCCTAGCCCTCAAGCCGGACGCGACCCTACCGGTGGCGCGTATGGCCGCGATCAACCACCACGACCCGCAGGAGATCATCAAATTCTCCTACCAGACCAACATCTACAAAGACTTCTCTTCGCCTTCGGCCAAAAAAGAGACCACGCAGGCGGGAATCGAGTACTTTGGCGGGGCGGGACCGGCCTGTGAGGCCGAGATCATCGCGCTGGCCATGATGTCGCTGTTACTGTTCGGGATCAAGGATTTTAAGATCGATCTCGGCCACGTCGGTTTTATCACCTCGCTCTTAGATAAGCTCTATCTTGACGGGGAGGAACAGGCGGAGATTTTGGGTTACATCGAAAACAAGAACCTGGGAGATCTCGAAAACTTCATCGCGGCCAAGAAGATCCCACAGCCGTACGCGGACATCATCATGGAACTGCCCAGGCTTTACGGGAGCCCGAAAAAGGTACTCGAGCGGATGCGCTCGATCAGCGTCAGTCCAAGAATGGAGGCGGTCGTCGGGCGCCTTGAAAATATCTACGACTACCTAAAAGATCTGGGTCTAGAAGAATACCTGAGTTTTGACATCGGTTTTACGAACCGGATGAATTACTATACGGGTACGATCTTTAAGGGTTACATCACGGGCCTGGGCGAGCCGGTCATCAGCGGCGGACGCTACGACGGGCTGTCGGCGACCTTTGGGATCGACCGCCCGGCGTGTGGTTTTTCGATGGACTTGATCGGTCTTTTGGACTACCTAAACCAGAACGCGCTGCTGCCCGAAAGCGAGGTCCCGAAATTTATCCTGCTGTACGACGAAAAAAACCGAAAAGAGGCCTTTAAGATCTGTGAGGCCTTAAGAAAGGACCGGAGCGCCGAAATGTTTCTTAATGCGCCCGGGATCGTCGAGAAGATCCTTAAGAACCCGCACTATAAAGGGAGCCAGATCGTGCGCCTCGGGGAGACTTCCTGTGAGATCGTAGAAAGGGGGGACTGGTCGTGAGTATCCGCTTTGCCCTGGCCAAGGGGCGCGTGGCCAACCAGGTCATAGACGTATTTGAAAAACTCGGTTACGTCTTTCCCGATTACTCAAAAGACAGTCGCAAGCTCGTCTTTACCGATAAGACCGGCGAGATCTCTTTCTTTCTCGTCAAGTCCCCGGACGTACCGGTCTACGTCGAAAAAGGGACCGCGGACGTCGGTATCGTCGGGCGCGACATCCTGCTCGAACACCCGGCCGACGTCTACGAACTGCTGAATCTGGACATCGGTAAATGTCGCATGTGCGTGGCGGCTTATCCCGAGACGTCTTTTAACTACGACACAAAGATCGTCGTCGCCTCGAAATACCCGAAGATCGCGCAGGATTATTTTAACGGCCTCGATCAACCGACCGAGATGATCTATCTGGGTGGTTCGGTCGAACTGGCGCCGGTACTTGGGCTAGCCGACTGTATCGTCGACATCGTCGAGACCGGAAATACCTTAAAAGAAAACGGCCTGGTCGTAAAAGACGTGCTCTTTGACATCTCGTCGCGCCTGATCGTCAACAAGGTCAGCCTCAAGACCAAAGAAGGCCTTTTAGAATTAATCGAAAAGTTTGAAAAAATATGATCGTATACAACAAAAACGACGACGTTGAGCGTCTGCTCAAACGCGAAGAAAAAAGCGAAGATCTGTATAAGCGCGTCAGAGAGATCCTCGAGACCGTAAAAAAAGACGGCGATACCGCTCTTAAAGCTTACACGAAGGCCTTTGACGGGGCGGATCTTGCCGAGCTTCGCGTGAGCGGGGAGGAAATCGAGGAGGCTATGGGTCAGATCGATCCCGAACTTCCCGAGATCTACGCCCGCGCCGCGGAAAACATTAGAAAATACCACGAAAACCAAAAAATCGAAGACTTTATCGTCGAGGATGAAAACGGGGTACGCCTCGGCCAGATCGTGCGCCCTCTAAAACGGGTCGGTCTGTACGTTCCCGGCGGAAAGGCTTCTTATCCCAGCACGGTACTGATGGACAGCATTCCGGCCAGAGTAGCCGGGGTCGATGAGATCGTCATGGTCACTCCTCCGGGAAAAGACGGAAAGATCGATCCCCACATCCTGGCCGCGGCAAAAGTTGCCGGGATCGACGAGATCTACAAAGTCGGCGGGGCCCAGGCGGTGGGAGCCCTGGCCTTTGGGACCGAGTCCATCGCGCCGGTCGATAAGATCGTAGGACCGGGAAACGCCTACGTGGCCGAAGCCAAGCGCCAGGTCTTTGGGACGGTCGATATCGACATGATCGCCGGGCCTTCAGAGGTCTGCGTCATCGCGGACGATTCGGCCCGCCCCGATTACGTCGCGGCTGACCTACTCTCCCAGGCCGAACACGACGAACAGGCCATGACCGTTTTAATAACCCCCGATGAAAAGACCCTAAAAGCCGTGGAAGATGAGATCACAAGGCAATTAAAAGAGGACATCGCAAGAAAGAATATAGCCGAAAGCTCGGTAAACGACCACCACTTCGCCTTTTTGGTAAAGGATCTTAATGAAGCTTTTGAGCTGGCCAACCGCGTCGCGCCGGAACACTTAGAGCTTGAGATCAAAGACCCACAGAAGCATCTTGGGAAGGTAAAAAACGCCGGGGCCGTCTTTTTGGGCGCGTACACGCCCGAACCCGTCGGTGACTACTACGCGGGCCCGAACCACACCCTGCCGACGAGCGGAACGGCGCGTTTTTCTTCGCCCCTTAGCGTCTACGACTTTTTAAAACGCTCGAGCCTGATTGCCTATACAAAAGAAGCGCTGGATAAAAACGCCGAAGACATCGTGCGCTTCGCGCGCTCGGAAGGACTCGACGCCCACGCGGCTTCTATAGAGATAAGAGAAAATGATGAATTATGAAAAAGCGGCCATAAGGGAGTTTCAAAGTTACGTCCCAGAGCCCCAGATGGCCGAGATCGTCTTAAACGCCAACGAAAATCCGTACGACCTACCGGAAGAAGTGATAGAGAAAATTACCGAAGAGATCGCGAAGATCCCGTTTAACCGCTACCCGGATCCGGGAAGTACCGAGCTCATAAAAGCCTTTGCCGGTCTTAATAAAGTCGACCCGGATAGGGTCGTCGCGGGAAACGGGCTCGATGAGATCCTCTCTTACATCATTTCGGCCTTTATCGGCCCGGGGGACGTGGCCGTGACGCACGAGCCGACCTTTTCGATGTACGAGATCTGGACAAAAATTGCCGGCGGGGACTTTTACACGGTCCCAAATACCGGCGGTAAGATCGACGTCGACGCCCTGATAAAAGAAGCCAACGACAAAAACGCCAAGATCGTCTTCGTCTGTAGCCCGAACAATCCGACGGGCGAGCAGCTCGGAAAAGAGGACTTAAAACGCATTGTAGACGAGACGAAGTCCCTAATCGTCTTAGACGAGGCCTACGTGGACTTTTCGGATACCTCTTACCTGCCTCTTGCGAGCGACCGGATGATCGTACTGCGAACGCTCTCAAAAGCCTACCGCTTTCCGGCCGGTCGGTGCGGTTTTGCCGTCTCCGGTAAAGATATAACTGACGCCTTAAGGAAAGTAAAGGGACCGTATAACCTAAACGCGCTCACGCAGACGGCGGCGCGTGTGATCTTAGAAAACAGCGGGCAGATCCTAGACAAGGTCCCGGAGATCGTTTCCGAAAGAGATAGTTTGTACCGTTTCTTTAAAGATCTGGGACTAAAGGTCTTTCCCTCTAAAGCCAACTTCCTGTACGTTTTGCCCGAAGACGATAAGGAGCTGCAGAAAGCCTTTTTAGAAAGCGGGATCTTAATTAAATACTATCCGGGCGACCACGCGTTTCGTTTTACGGTCGGAACGCCGGAGCAGAATAAAAAAGTAAAACAAGTCGTAAAAGATTTTTATGCGAAAGATACAAAAACAACGTAAGACCAATGAGACCGACATTACCCTAGAACTTGACCTCGACGGTAGCGCAAAGAGCGCCATCGATACGAGCGTTCCCTTTTTGGACCACATGCTCGAACTCTTTAGCGCCCACTCCGGCTACGATCTTTTTATAAAAGCCCGGGGCGATGGCGTGGACAACCATCACGTGATCGAAGACGTCGGGATCGTGCTCGGAAAAGCGTTCTACGAAGCCCTGGGTGATAAGAAGGGGATCACGCGTTTTGCGGACGTGCTGATCCCGATGGATGAGTCGCTCGCGGAAGTCGCCGTCGATATCTCGGGAAGAAGCACGCTCGTGTATAACGTTCCGTTTGAGAGGGAGTTTTTGGGTACGCTTGAGACCGAGATGATCGAAGAGTTCTTTAAAGCCTTTGTGGACAACGCGGCCTTAACGCTACATATAAACTTAAGGTACGGCTCGAACAACCACCATAAAGCCGAAGCGGTCTTTAAAGGCTTTGCCAAAGCCCTCGGGAAAGCTACAAAGCTTAAAGGTGATAGCCTTCCGAGCACGAAAGGTGTGATCGAGTGAAGGCGGCTATCATCGACTACGGCGCGGGAAACTTAAAGAACGTTAAGACCGCGCTCGAAGAACTGGGTATCGAGTGTGTGATCACGGATAAAAAAGAGGACCTAGAGACGGCCGATCTTATGGTGCTTCCGGGCGTCGGGGCTTTCGGGCAGGCGATGCAAAACCTAAAAAAGACCGGACTGATCGGACCCATTAGGGAAAACCTAAAAAACAAGCCACTTCTTGGGATCTGTCTTGGGATGCAGATGCTCTTTGATAAAAGCTATGAACTCGGGGAGACCGAAGGCTTAGGACTTATACCCGGGGAAGTCGTGCCCTTTATTAAGGAAGAACTGCGCGAAGGCTCGAAGATCCCACATATGGGGTGGAACCAGATGCACATCAACAAAGACCATCCGATCATCAAGGACTTAAACGACGGCGACTACGTCTATTTTGTCCACTCCTACTACGCCCGTCCGAAAGACTTTGACGACGTCGTTACCTGGGCCGATTACACGAAAAAAGTCCCGGCCATCGTCGCAAAAGGAAACGTCATCGGCTGCCAGTTCCATCCGGAAAAAAGCGCTCAGGTCGGACGGAAGATCCTAGAGAATTTAAAAGAAATGTTATGAAAATACTACCGGCTATTGATATAAAAAACCATAAATGCGTACGGCTCCTGCAGGGTGACTACGACAAGGAGACGGTCTACCACGCCGACCCCGCGGCCGTAGCCAAGTTTTTTAAAGATAAGGGAATCGAGGAGATCCACGTCGTCGACCTCGACGGGGCCTTAGACGGAAAACCGGAAAATAGTGAGGTGATAAAAAAAATCGCGGATACCGGCGTGGACTTTGAGATCGGCGGCGGGATCCGCTCGCCTGAGACCGTAAAAAGCTACCTAGATCTGGGAGCCAAGCGGGTCATCTTAGGAAGTCTCGCGGTAGAAGATATAGATTTACTAGGGGAGTTCATTAAAACCTACGGAGACCGGATCGCCGTTTCGGTCGACTCGAAAGACGGTTACGTCTACACGCATGGGTGGACCAAAAACAGTGGGACCGCCACCTTCGACTTTTTAAAAACACTGGAAGATCTGGGTCTTTCTACGCTGATTCTTACGGATATAAGAAGAGACGGGATGCTCTCGGAGCCAAACTACGAGCTTTTGGATAAAGCCAATAAAGACTTTTCGATGGACATCATCGCTTCGGGCGGGGTCTCGGGAATGGAAGACTTCAAAAAACTGGAAGAACTCGGTCTTTACGGTGCCATTACGGGAAAAGCCGTGTACGAAGGAAAGATCGATCTGGAGAGCCTATGTTAGCAAAGCGAATCATCGCCTGTCTGGACGTCGACCACGGACGGGTCGTTAAAGGACAAAAATTTAAAAACATCGTCGACGTTGAGGATCCGGTCAAGCTTGCCAGACGCTATACGAACGAAGGTATCGACGAACTCGTCTTTTACGATATCACCGCAAGCTACGAAGATAGGGGGATTTTTTTAGATATCGTCGAAGATGTGGCCGAAGCCATCCGCATTCCCTTTACGATCGGTGGTGGTGTCTCGAGCGTCGAGGATTTTAGAGCCGTCTTAAACCGTGGGGCCGACAAAGTTTCGGTCAACTCCGCGGCGGTAAAGCGTCCGGAACTCATCCGCGAAGCCAGCGAGCGTTTTGGAAACCAGTGCGTGGTCTTATCGATCGACGCCAAACGAAACGGGGACCACTGGGACGTCTACATCAAAGGCGGACGGGAAAATACGGGCTTAGACGTGATCGAGTGGGCCAAAAAGGGAGAAGCCCTTGGCGCCGGTGAGATCTGCATCAACTCGATCGATACCGATGGGGTCAAAAACGGCTTTGATCTGGAGCTTAACAAGCGTCTGGCCGAAGAGCTCACGATTCCGGTGATCGCTTCGGGCGGTGCCGGAAAGCCCGAACACTTTAGGGACGTTTTAAAGGTGGGGGCGGACGCAGCGCTTGCGGCATCGGTTTTTCACTACGATACGATAAAAGTCAAAGACCTTAAGAAGGAATTAAAAGAAGCGGGAATTGAAGTAAGGCTATGAATATTGATGAATTAAAGTACGACCAAAACGGGCTCATTCCGGCCATCGTCCAGGACTACCGGACCGGAAAAGTACTGATTTTGGCTTATATGAATAAAGAATCTCTACAAAAATCACTGGATACGGGGAAAGCCACTTTCTTTTCCAGATCCAGGCAAAAACTTTGGACCAAAGGCGAAACGTCTGGAAATTTCATGGAGATCATTCGCATCGACTACGACTGCGACGAAGACGCGCTACTCGTTCAGGTTTTTCCCCTGGGTCCGGCCTGTCATACGGGAAACGAAAGCTGTTTTTACCGCAACCTGTACTCGGACAAAGAAAGAGACCTCGGAAACAGCCAGGTCTTTTATGACATCGAAAAGACAATCGGTGAGCGTATCAACAATCCCCAGGACGACTCTTATACCAATTATCTCTTAAACGAAGGAATCGATAAGATCTGTAAAAAAGTGGGCGAAGAAGCGACGGAAACGATCGTTGCGGCCAAAAACCACAACAAAGAAGAGATCGCCGCGGAGATGGGAGATCTGATCTACCACCTGGAAGTCCTACTCATGGATCAGGGGATGGACCTACAGGACATCTGCGTTGAACTAAACAAACGCCAGGGCAAAAAGAGTGAGATCCACACGCAGGATAAGTCGAAAAGAGGAGAAATATAAAAGCTCTGCCGAAGCAGAGCTTTGGGAACTAAATCAGGGATTCGTACAATTCCGTGATTTCTTCAACGGAAGTTTCTTTCGGATTTCCCGGACGGCAAGCGTCGTCGTAAGCGCTTTGCGCCAGGAACGGAATGTCTTCTTCTTTGACGATTTCTTTTAGATCAGCCGGAATTCCGACATCTTCGCCGAGTTGACGGACGGCTTCGATCGCGGCTTTACGGTATTCTTCCTGGGACATACCTTCGGTATCTACGCCCATGGCTTCGGCGATGTCTTTATATTTTTCGCCCGTAGCTTCAGCGTTGTATTCCATGACGGTCGGAAGAATGATCGCGTTAGCGACACCGTGCGGCGTATCATAGAGAGCGCCCAGAGGATGAGCCATTGAGTGAACGATTCCGAGTCCAACGTTTGAGAATCCCATTCCGGCGATGTACTGTGCAAGAGCCATAGCTTCTCTTCCGGCGGGATCGTTGGCGACAGCATCTCTTAAACTATCGGAGATCATTTTGATGGCTGTGATGTGGAACATATCCGACAGCGGCCACGCACCACCCGTGATGTAACCTTCGATGGCGTGAGTCAGCGCGTCCATTCCGGTAGCGGCGGTCAGGGAAGCGGGCATGGTGCTCATCATATCCGGATCGACGACGGCGATAGCCGGAATGTCTTTCGGGTCGACGCAAACCATCTTGCGGTTCTTTTCTTCGTCGGTGATGACGTAATTGATCGTAACTTCGGCTGCGGTTCCGGCGGTAGTCGGTACGGCGATCATCGGAACGGCCTTGTTCTTGGTATCGGCAACGCCTTCGAGGGAGACGACGTCTTCAAAGTCCGGATTGTTGATGATAATTCCAATGGCTTTACCGACGTCCATGCTTGACCCGCCACCGATAGAAATCAAGAAATCCGCGTCTTCGTCTTTGAAAGCCTGTACGCCGTCTTTGACGTTCTGAACGGTCGGATTTTGTTTGATTTTGCTAAAGAGTGTGTAGTCGATTCCGTTTTCGTCCAAAAGATCCGTTACTTTTTGGGTCACGCCAAATTTTACGAGGTCTGGGTCGGAAACGACTAAAGCTTTTTTCCAGCCGTTGTTGTTTACTTCGGTAACGATTTCCTGGATCGCTCCGGGTCCATGATAGGATTTTTCATTTAGTACAAACGAATTTGCCATTTTTTCCTCCTAGGTACTCATTCATAGCGTTCCCTTAAATTTATCACATTAAGTTCTAATTTTAGTTATCTTTAATTTTTTTATCGGATTTTATCGAAATGTTATCGTTTAAGCCCAGCTCTAGTAAAAGATATCCTTTTATCGATACCCTAAGAGGCCTTGCGGTTTTGAATATGATTTTCTACCACGGTCTGTGGGATCTCGTCTATTTGTACGGCGTAAACCTTCCGTGGTTTACCGGACCGATCGGCTTTATCTGGCAACAATACATCTGTTGGTCTTTTATCCTTATTTCCGGGTTTTGCCAGTCTTTTGCCAAAAACGGACTACGCGACGGGATCATTGTCTCCCTTTGCGGGATCGCCGTGTCGGTCGTCACCTATTTTGTCGGTAGTCCCGTCGTCTTTGGGGTCCTAACGTTTTTGGGGGCCGCGATGATTTTTACCTATCTGCTTAAAAAAGATCTGCTCCGTATAGAAGGGGAGATCGGCCTTTTTATAGCGTTTTTGCTTTTTCTTCTGACCAGAAACATAAACGATGGATATCTGGGTTTTGGACCCATTAATATCTTAAGGCTCCCACCGGAATTTTATCCGCAACATCCGGGGTATTTTCTTACCTTTTTAGGCTTTACCGCCCGCAGTTTTATGTCGTCTGACTACTTTTCTTTTATCCCCTGGATCTTTTTGTTTCTAAGCGGATTTTACGCTTATAAGACCATCAGTAAGAGTGAAATGGAGATTTTAAATAAAGGCAAAGTTCCGTTCCTGGACTTTTTGGGAAGAAATTCACTTTTAATTTATCTGATCCACCAGCCGATTTTATATTTACTATTTGAACTGATTTACCGGTAATAGTGAAGATAAAAAGTGTTACTGTTTAGCCTACCCCAAATCTCGCTAAATTTCATGCCTGCAACAACCCTTGAACTTCTATTGAAAAACCGAT
>CANRHG010000013.1 GCA_947630385.1 uncultured Eubacteriaceae bacterium | reverse complement strand
TCCTCACCGCCAAAGTCCAGGCCCTGCTTCGAAGAAGCTACGAAGTAGACAGTAGGACCTACCTTAAGCACGGGGACGCGGTCCTAAACAGCGACCGGCAGGCCCTGATCTACGGGGAAGACGAGATCGAGCTGACAAAAAACGAGTACAAGATCCTGCAGACACTCATGGAAAAAAAGGGGGTCGGCAGCCGGGAAGCCTTAATGGAGCGGCTCTGGAAGAGCGATTCGTTTGTCGACGAAAATACGCTAACGGTCAACGTGACGAGACTTCGCAGAAAACTCGAAGAAAGGGGGCTGCCCGGTTTTATCGCGACCAAGCACGGCGTCGGCTACTACCTCAAATGAACTTTCTTAAAGAAAACGCGAGAGATCTTTGGCTCGCCCTTCTGTTTTGGCTAATCTTTCTCACGATCTTCTACCTCTACGGCCTGCCCCTGTCCGCGGCCGTCTATCCCCTGCTTCTTTGTACCGTCATCTTCTTAGTCGTAAAACTGACCGACTACCGAAGGCGGGAGAGACGAATAAAAGCGCTTGAGGCACTCAAAAAAGTGGAAGACGCCCCACTCCCGCATCCGGAAAATACGCTCGAAGCCGCTTACATACAGGTGATCGAGTCCAAGGAGAGACGGCTTAAAGCAGAGCGCTCGCAAAACAGGGAGAGATCTAAAGAGAGCGAGGACACGCTCGCGCTTTGGATCCACCAGATCAAGACCCCGATTACCTCATTGAAACTGATGTTTGATACCGGGCAGGGTAATACCGAGATGGCCGCGCAGCTTTCGCGCATCGACCGGTACGTGGGCCTGATCCTTAATTATTTCAGGCTCCAGTCGGAAAATACCGACTACGTCTTTTGCCGGGTAGATCTCGACACGCTCATCAAAGAGACGGTCAAGAAGTTTTCGAGCGAGTTTATCCTACGTAAAAACCGTATAAAACTTGAGCCCACCGGACTTAAGCCCGTGACGGACGAAAAGTGGCTTTCTTTCGTACTCGAGCAGATTTTATCCAACGCCCTAAAATACACGAAAAACGGGACGATTGCCGTCTACGGTGAAAGCAGCAGCCTCGTAATCGAAGACAGCGGTATCGGGATCAAGGCGGGAGATCTTCCGCGCGTCTTTGAGCGCGGCTACACGGGCTATAACGGGCGAAACGAGAAAAGCGCGAGCGGTCTGGGATTGTATCTGTGTAAGCGGGTACTTACGCAGCTCGATTCAGAGATCGAAGTTACGTCCAACCCAGGAGAGGGTACGAAAGTCAAAATTAAATTCTGACAAAAATGTAAGATTTCGGGGAGAATTGTAAGGCAAATCGATTTTTTGAAAAAACCCGGACGCTTAAAATAGCGGGTGAAAGGAAAAATTATGAGTTTACTTGACGTAAGAGATTTAAAAAAGACGTATACCACCCGCTTTGGGGCCAACCAGGTCCAGGCTCTAAAAGAGGTCAGTTTTTCGGTCGAACCCGGAGAGTTCATCGCGATCATGGGAGAGTCGGGAAGCGGTAAGACCACGCTCCTTAACGCCCTGGCGGCTCTCGACAAACCGAGCGACGGGAAAATCTACCTCGAAGGGCAGGACCTTTCGGGCATCAAAGACAAGGACCTGTCAAAATTTAGGCGAAACAACCTTGGTTTTGTCTTTCAGGACTTTAACCTGCTCGATACCTTTTCTATCGAGGACAATATCCTACTTCCACTGGTCCTGTCCGGGATGGATTACGTCCCGATGCGCCAGCGCCTACTCCCGGTAGCCGAAAAGCTCGGGATCACAGACATCCTCAAAAAATACCCGTACGAGGTCAGCGGTGGCCAAAAACAACGCGCGGCCGTGGCGAGGGCCCTGATCACCGGTCCGAAACTGATCCTCGCCGACGAGCCCACCGGCGCGCTCGACTCGAAATCTTCGGACGAACTGCTCTCTCTGTTTGAAGCCATCAACGCTTCCGGCCAGACGATCCTCATGGTCACGCACTCGGCCAAAGCCGCGAGTAAGGCCTCGCGCGTGCTCTTTATCAAAGACGGCAAAATCTACCACCAGATCTACCGCGGAGGCGACTCCAGCGCGGCCTTTTACAAGAAGATCTCGGACACCTTGATTCTACTCGGAACACAGGAACATGAAGTTTAGTTATTATCCAAAGCTCGCTTTAGACAGTATAAGAAAAAACCGGCAGCTGTACTACCCGTTCATCCTAACCTGCATCGTCATGATCGCGGTCTTTTATATCCTGTCTGCGCTCCAGCAAAGCGAGGCCCTGACCGAACTTCCGGGAAACGGGACGATCACGATCATCCTGTCGATCGGGCTGTGGGTCATGCTCTTTTTTACGACGATCTTTCTTTTTTATACGAATTCGTTTTTGATCCGCAGGCGTAAGAAAGAATTCGGGCTGTACGCGGTGCTCGGGATGGGACGGGCCAACATTTTGGCCGTGCTCTTTTTTGAGGTGCTCTTTATCGCGGCCGTCTCTCTGGCTCTGGGACTGACCACCGGGATCCTTTTGTTTAAAGCGGCCGAGCTCGGTCTCGACCATCTCCTTGAGATCCCGGTCAACTACGACTATGGGATCAACCTGTCTTCGGCCCTGTTTACGGTCATAAGTTTTTCGGCCATCTTCCTACTTTTGTACCTAAACGTCCTGTTTCAGGTAAGGCTCAGTACGATCTCGAATCTACTACTTAGCGAACAGGCCGGTGAGCGCCCGCCAAAGGGTAACTGGGTCCTCGGTCTGCTCGGAATCCTCTTTCTTGGGGTAGGGTATTATATTTCGCTGACGACTTCCGATCCGATCAGCGCGATCGGCCTCTTTTTCGTCGCGGTCATTTTTGTGATCGCCGGAACGTACCTGCTCCTAATCAGCGGCTCGGTCCTGTTTTGTAGGCTCCTCCAAAAGAACAAGGGCTACTATTATAAGACCAACCATTTCATCTCGGTGTCCTCTCTGGCTTACCGGATGAAGCGAAACGGGGCGGGCCTGGCCTCGATCTGTATTTTGTCGACGATGGTACTCGTCATGCTCTCGACGACCTTTTGCCTATACCGCGGGGCCGAACAGAGCCTGAACCAGCGATACCCCAGACAGATCAACTTAAGCCTTGACTTTAGTAGCACCTACGACCTCTCGGGCGAAAACACGGATAGAATCGACGGTGTCGTAAAAGATCTGGCCAGAAAAAACGGGGTCGAGATCAAAAATACGATGCGCTACACTGAGATCTTAACGACCGGATTTTTTGACGGGGCCCGTATTGTAAGCGCCAGCGCGGCTGACGCGCCTACGGTAGACGATTATTACGACTTAATCTTTACCTCCCAAAGTGATTACAACCGCCTTAGCGGCGAGGATCTAAGCCTTGGACCGGACCAGGTGCTGCTCCTCACCCGCTCGAAAAGTCTTCCGGAGAGCGGAAGCTTTGAGATCCTGGGTAAAACCGTCGAGATCGTCTCTAAGAAGAATGGGCAAACCCTCTTCGGGGAGGCCTCGGCCCGGATGCTTACCCCGGTGATCGTCGTCGTCGACGACCTTACGAGCTTTCCTTATCCGGAACAGTACGTCTACTATCACTACTACGACGATTTTGACACGAACTTAAGCCCTTCCGATCAAATGGCCTTTTCCGACACGCTTAACCGCTACTTCGACGAAACGGTCGACCGGGCCGGGCTCGGGATCACCTACTCGTACGTCGAAAGCAGGGAGCAAAACCGCGTCGATTTCTACGCCCTTTACGGCGGGCTCCTTTATCTGGGACTTATCTTAAGCGTGGTCTTTACCTTTGCGACCGTACTGATCATCTACTACAAGCAGATCTGTGAGGGCTTTGAGGATAAACCGCGCTTTTCGATCATGCAAAAAGTCGGCCTGACCGATACCGAGATCAAAAAGAGCGTCAACTCGCAACTGCTCACGGTCTTTTTCGTGCCACTGCTTTTTGCGGTGATCAACCTTATCTTTGCCTTTCCGATCATCGACAAGCTCCTAGTACTGTTCAATAACGACAACAGCGTGACTTTTGCCTGGTCGATGGTGATCTGCGTTTTGGTCTTTAGCCTCTTTTATACGATCGTCTATAAGATCACATCGGGAACCTATTATAAAATCGTCAGTTAGAACCGAGTAGTTTTTTCACCTGCGCGTACTTGCTGGGGATCTGAGTCAGCTTATTTACGGCTTCCTCACTCCCCAGCTCTAGCGCTTGTTTGTAATACCATTTCTTATATTCAAGAATCCTCTTCGTCTCTTCAAGTTTTTCGATCTCTTCTTCTACGTGTTTAAGACGGGTGTTAAACAGCTCGTAGCGCTCGCCTAGCGTATCCTTATTTTTGCATAACTCAAAGAACTGTCCGATCTCTCCTATCGTAAGCCCGCTCTTTTTTAAGCATTCGATCACTTTTAGGCTCCCCAGTTCGGCCGGTCCGAACTCGCGGTTGCCGTTTTCGTCCCGCTTTAGATCCGGGAAAAATCCCGCGCTGTCGTAGTAGCGAAGCGTTGAGGCGGGTATCCCATATTTTTTTGAAACTTGCGTTATTTTCATGCTTGACCTCAAGTATACTTTAACTTTTATACTTATTTTAATAGGAGGAAATCATGGATACAACACAGGAACTGGTTTTGGAAGAAAATTGGGACAAAGTTTTTGACAAACGCGACGACGTCGACCACGAAAAGGTGGTCTTTGTAAACCGTTTTGGGATCCCCCTGGCCGCGGACCTATACCGGCCGAAAAACCGTGAGGGGAACCTGCCGGCGATCGCGATCAGCGGTCCCTTTGGCGCGGTGAAGGAACAATCCTCCGGGCTCTACGCCCAGGAGCTGGCCGGACGTGGCTTTGTTACGCTCGCGTTTGACCCGTCTTTTACGGGAGAAAGCGGTGGTGCCGTACGAAACGTGGCCTCCCCCGATATCAACACCGAGGACTTTTCGGCGGCCGTCGATTTTCTAACCGACCTTGACGGCGTCGACGAGGAAAGAATCGGAATCCTCGGGATCTGCGGATGGGGCGGCATGGCATTAAATGCGGCCGCGGCCGATACTCGCATCAAGGGGACCGTGGCCTCGACGATGTACGATATGTCCCGCGTAAACGCTAACGGCTACTTCGACGAAGCCGACAGCGCCGAAGAACGCAACAAAATGCGTAAGGCCCTAAACGCCCAGCGTAGCGCCGACTACGCCTCGGGGACGTATCAAAGAGCAGGTGGGGTCCCGGACGAACTTCCCGATGACGCGCCGTTTTTCGTAAAGGATTACTACGACTATTATAAGACCGACCGTGGTTACCACAAACGCTCACTAAACAGCAACGAGGGCTGGAACACGACTTCTTCTTTATCGTTTATGAACACGCCGCTACTGACCTACATCGACGAGATCGAGGCGCCGGTACTCCTCGTTCACGGCGAAAAAGCGCACTCGCGTTATTTCAGCGAAGACGCCTTTAAAAAGCTCAAAGGTGATAACAAAGAGCTCTTAATTATCCCAGGTGCGGTCCACACGGACCTCTACGACAAGTTCGAGTATATCCCGTTCGATAAGATCGAAGAATTTTTTAACACGTCCTTAAACGCTTAAAACGGAGTTAGGCCTAAGCTTTACCGCTTTTAAGGGAACACACGTACTTTCGATGGAACCGGAGCGCCCCTAAAAACGGGGATGTACGAATCGTAGGAACAAGGCTTAAAATTTTTGCAATCGATTTGATAATTGCCATGTTTTCTTCTATACTTTGAATTTAATGGAAAACAGAAATTCTTTTACGTCCTCACTTGGCTTTGTCTTGGCCGCTGCCGGAAGCGCGGTCGGTCTGGGAAACATCTGGCGTTTTCCTTACCTGGCTGCAAAAGACGGCGGCGGTCTTTTTTTGGTCGTTTACATCGTCCTTGCTCTCACCTTTGGGTTTACGCTTCTTATCACGGAGATCGCGATTGGGCGCAAGACCAAGCAAAGCCCGCTGACGGCCTACGGAAGCTTAAGTAAAAAATGGGCCGGTCTCGGGATCATCGCCTGTCTGGTCCCGGCCATCATTCTGCCCTACTACTGCGTTATCGGCGGATGGGTCTTAAAATACTTCTACGTCTACATAACCGGAGCGGGCGCGGCTTCGGCGGCCGATACGTATTTTACGGAGTTTATCTCTAGCCCCCTAGAGCCGATCGTCTTTATGGTGATCTTTTTGGGTATCACCGCCTTTGTCATCTACCGTGGGGTCAATCAGGGGATCGAAAAACTCTCGAAGATCCTGATGCCGCTGCTGCTCGTCTTTATTATTTTTATCGCGGTCTTCTCGCTCACGCTCACGTATACGGACGAATCCGGCGTGACCCGTACGGGGCTACAGGGCCTTGGGGTATTTTTGATACCGAATTTTGACGGGCTCACGCTCGAGCGGTTTTTAGCCGTGCTCGTCGACGCGATGGGACAACTCTTCTTTAGCCTGAGCGTCGCGATGGGCATCATGGTGGCCTACGGCTCCTATGTCCATGACGATGAAAATCTAAAGACCTCCATCAATCAGATAGAGGTCTTCGATACGGCCGTGGCGTTCCTCGCGGGCGTCATGATCATCCCGGCGGTGTTCACCTTCGCTGGCGTAGAAGGGATGGAATCGTCCGGTCCGGGCCTGTTGTTCGTCACGATGCCGAAAGTCTTTGAGACCATGGGGACCTGGGGCTTTATCATCGGTGTGCTTTTCTTTGCGCTCATCTTTTTTGCGGCCCTGACCAGTTCGATCTCGATCATGGAAGCCGTCACTTCCAGTTTCATCGACCGCTTCGGCTGGTCCAGGAACCTGGCGGCCTCGGTCGTGCTCGGAATCACTACCGTTTTGGCCCTACTCACCTGCTTTGGTTACAACTACCTGTACTTCGAGCTTCCGCTTCCGAACGGGACGATCGGTCAGATCTTAGACGTGATGGATTACTTAAGTAACAACCTGCTCATGCCACTCGTCGCCATCGCGACCTGCTTACTTATCGGCTGGTTCCTCGGACCCGATACGGTCATCGGTGAAGTCGAAAAAGGCGGCGCGACGATGGGCAGGAAGCGCCTGTACCTCGTCATGATCAAGTTTATCGCTCCGGTCTTACTGGCGGTCTTGCTTTTTAAGTCCCTGGGACTTATTTGAGGAGAAAAAAATTCGCCACGAGGGCGAAATTTTTATAAAGGCACTCGAACGAGTGTCTTTTTTATACTTCTACGCTCTGACCGGGCTTTAGAATAAGCTTGTTTGGGGTATTGAAGCGCTCGGCCACTTCTTCGTCAAAGAGATTTCCCGGAGACGTATGGTACGGTACGACTTTCTTGGCCCCGATGAGCTCTGCGCAGCGCGTGGCTTCGGCGGTATTCATCGTAAAAATTCCGTCGACCGGCAAAAAGGCCAGGTCGATCCCGTCGAGCTTACCCATCGTCTCGGTCTGGGCGGTATCCCCGGCGATATAGACCTTTTTTCCATCGGCTTCAAGGACAAAACCGACCCCCGAACCTCTGGGATGGTTTTCGTTGTAGGCTTCTACGGCCGTGATCTCAAGCCCACCGAGATCCTTTTTAAGGTACTGTCCGTCCTTAAAAAAATCATGGGCACGTAGGATCGTGGTATTTTCCTTCTTTGCCGGTTTGTCGACCGCGGTATGGTCGAAGTGCTCGTGGCTGACTAAAATAAAATCGGCCGGTTCGTCGTAACCTTCACCGACGTACGGATCGACGTAAACCGTTTTTCCGTCGTCCGTGTTTATCTTTAGGCTCGCATGGCCCTGATAAGTGATTTTCAATTTTAAAACCTTTCTTTGTGGATATGAATATTTTGGAGGTGAGTATGACTCAATTTAAATGTATCAAAGATTTGGCCATTCTGTACATCCAACTAAAAAATAAAGACGATTCGCTCGTTCTTTTCGGAACGCAGGTCGAAGAGAAAAAAGCGCTGGTCACGAGAGTGGTTCTGTACGCTTCGGTCGGGATCTTTTATTTTACTTCCGACGACCGTATCGGTGAAAAAAACGTGAAGCGTAGAGAACGACTCCAGAGCATTTTCGAGGCTCTCGGTCTTCAAAAGAATCAAAACGCCAACGCGCTAACGATCCCTGGAGAGCCCAACGTCATCATCGACCACATCTTTAAAGATATCCCATTCGAAAAAGTCTTAAACGCTCTAAAAACGGGAGAGTCCTTATAAATTGTTGAAAAATGACGGGACGATTAATTCAGCGCGCCAGAGCTTTGAAAGCTCATAAAAGCGTCAAATTTAGGTATAATAATTAAAGGCGATTGAAAACAAACGAAACAGTTACTAGTCGCAGGCTGTTTTTTTATTCTACTTTCCTCGGTAGAATTTTAACTCCTAAAAGTTTTTATTTTAACTCCTTTCTGAGAAATACTAAACCCAGGTTTTCAATCGCCCCGATTTTCACTACTCTTAACTCAAAGCTTTAGATAATCTAGCTTAGAATTAAAATATTTCTACGCGTCCCAATAAAAAATCGATAAGGTTACAGTGAAAGATCCCGTTCGCATCATAGAAGTTATGGGGAATATCCATGCGGACGATAATTTTTTTAAAAAAATCGCCGGTTAGCGTTAAAGGTTTAAGATTAAATTCTCTATTACTATCATCCAAACAGAACGCTGACTGGATATAAACTTTCTTATCGGCCTTACTTGCGACAAAGTCAATTTGCTTTTGGTTGCTGTGTTTTTCTGTTCTCTCTTTTACGACTCCGACACCTACCGTGTAACCTCTTCGGATTAAATCGTTATAAATGAGATTTTCCATAATATTTCCCGGGTCATAATTTTTAAAACTTAAGCGTGCGTTTCGTAGGCCAATGTCCGTGTAATAGTATTTGTTCGGGTATTTAAAGTACGATTTTCTTTTTACGTCATAGCGTCGGGCCATATGTAGCAAAAAGGAATCGGTCGCGTGCCGAATATAGCCCGAGACAAGAGCCGTTGAAATTTTTTCATTCCTTTTACTCATTAACGTATTTGCGATCTTCGTCGGATTGGTGGGAGAGCCTAGTTGTGAAGCCAAAAGATCTAAAATATCGTTTAAGACACCAACGCGCTTAATCTTATAGCGCTCCATGATATCTTTAAGGTAGAGCTCTTCGTACAAACTTTCTAAATACTGCCTTTTATCTTTTTCCTCTATAGAAAGAAGCTCGGGCATTCCCCCGTAACGCATGTAGTTTTCTAGGGCTTTATCTTCATCGAGGCCTACGTGGGAATAAAATTCTTCAAACGATAAGGGATAGAGGTGAATTTGGGTAGCTCTTCCTCTAAATTCTGTTGGGACAGCGCCCGATAGTCCCGCCGAGTTGCTTCCCGTTACATAAACATCAAGATTTTTGTAATTTTTAAGCTCGTTTAAGACATCGTAAATAGTAACTTCGATTCCCCCGTTTTCTTTATCGACTACTTTTTTAATAAGCCCGACGTCATCGATAAAAAGGTAGTGATCTTTATCCGGATCATTTTTGATCATCTCTTCGATGTAATCGCATAGGACGATGGGATTTCGGTACTTATTAGAACGGCTATGAGCAAGCTCGATTTTAATGATTTGTTCTTCCGTAACTTCACGGCCCAAAAGATAGTCGTAGAAAAAATCAAATAAAAGTACAGATTTTCCACTTCTTCGAAGTCCGGTGATCACCTTTATTTCACCGTTCCACATAGAACGAATTAGTTTATCTATGTAAAAATCCCTTGGGATTAATTCCTTTTTCATGAATCCCACTATCCTTTAAATACTTTTATCTCTATCATAGGGTCAATTTCTCCAAAAATAATGATTTCACCTTAAAGTTGGTACAGAAATGTACTAACTTTAAGGTACGATTTAAATTTGAGCATTTTACTTCGTATCCTTAAAAATTTTTCGTATGAAGGTCTTATTGATTATCTCCCAAAGTGAACATTGAAGAAAGATGAATGAGAAGATTTAAATTTGAACATTAAAAACAAAAATAAAATGAACGGCTGTGATCTGTTAAAACAATCAGAAAAAGTAGGAACGGAACTTCCTTCTTATAATTATGTTTTATCTGAATTTAGAGAAAAAGGTTAGAAGTTCACGACTGTTTCTTTCTATATATTATAAGAAGAACGCTTACATTTTTCTTATTGATTCGAATTAATAAAGTTAAGATGATAGGCTTTTTGAAAGGAAAGCTTACTGAATCTTTTTAAGAAAAATCAATTTCAATTGAACGATAAAAAAGAGTTATGAATTATCTGGGCATTACAGCGCAAATAACAGCCTCTCTGAGAGTGATTAGAGATATAATTACTTAGTTTTTTACTGAATAAACCGATTTAGGAATTTCCAGAAAAATTGAGATATTTTCCTGAAAGGGTATCTTTCTAGAAAAAATTTGGTATAATTATAACCAACAGAAAAGAGCTGCCAGATGGTTGCCTTTTTAAGACAGATTTTACAGCTGCTTAATCTTGGCGTTTATTATAATTAGACAGCTGCTTGTTTTCCTCTAAGTCTTTTAATCAATCGAAAATCAAGATAAAAATCTGTTTTTAAGCCTAAAATCTTAGTATAATTAAGTTATAGAAAAAGAGACGTTTACAAATGTCTCTGAATTTAGCTCTAAAAATCTAATTCAGAACTATTGCGTCGAATTAGGCTTGTTGTCGTTGGACTCAGATTTTTTGGATTCTTCTGAGTCCTTCTTCCTTCTATTAAGCGTTTAGTATTTACATATTCTTGAATCATAATTAATATCATGAGTACAACTGAAGAAAATCGAAACTCATAAGCAAAACAATAAAAAGCATAACCACTCCTTCTTTCTATTTAAATTCACGAATCGATATAGCCGTAAATTTACAGATTCAGAGATGGCTTAACTCAAAAATCTACAGTTTTTAATCAGAGTTTAGCGAACCTGTTTATAAAATAAAGGAAGATAAGAAAGGAGAGTTAAACAAAAAACCGGAGCCAAAGCTTATCCATAGTTTATAGATAAGTTTTGGCTCCGGTTTCTTTTTTCTCGTAAAAGCTTTTCACAAAGATGAGAGAATTAGAAAGATATAAGCTCTCTTAAATAAAATAGTCCGAAAAGCTAAGAGTAGAAAATATTTTCTGTCTTTGCTTCTCGGACCAGATTAAGAAAAAAGGAATAATTTTGCTTTGGATAGCTCTAAAGCTAGAGCCGTCCTATATTTTCTTAAAAAGAATCGAAGATTTCGCCTTTAATTACGAAGACCGTCCGATTCTTCTTAAAAACAAATTGATTTAAGCCGGCACGATACGGATCTGGATGGCTTCAAGTGGGAGGTTCTGTCCGGTGGTTCCGGCTTCCTGACCCTGGGACGTCCATCCCTGCCAGCCGTAGTTGCGCCCGTGGACGTTGTATTCGATCCTATAGTTCGACGCGTTCGGACCGGTCAGTCTTAGCCTTACGGCCTGGACCTGAAGGTTTCGTCCCATCGTACCGGCGTAAGTCCCGTCGGCGATGTTGTTCATCCAACCGATGTCGGTGACGTGAACGTCCGTTTCGACTTCTACGCCATCGATCGGGGAAGAGACTCTTATTCCTTCTAGGCCTAAGGCCCTGCCTTCGGTCCCGGAGATCGTCCCGTCGTAGACGGTCGGCGTATTAAAGCCGTTGTTTTGGGAATAAGTCACATAAGCGACGTTCTTGCCCTGGGCCGCTGTAGCGTCGATCCAGTCGTGGCCGTAGCTTCCGATAAAGCTGGCCGTCGTAGCCGTAGAGGCGTAGACGTGGATCTTGATACTATCGGCGATGTTGTAATATTCGTTGACCGGCGTATTGTTGACCGGGAAGGAGAAACTAAAGGAGTTTCCTCCGGCCTGGAGCGGATTGACTAACTTACAGTCCATATCAGACTGGTTCGAGGTCGACCAGGTGTAGATCGAAACCGAGGTCACGGGTTCAGCTCCGGTTAGAGCCGGATTCGGGGAAACCGTGGCCGAGACCGTGTAGCTGTCCGGAGTCGTAGCCGTAACGGCGACGTTTCCAATATAGCTTTCATTATTTACAACTACCGTAGCGGAGCCTGAGACGGTTCCGATCGTTGCCGTAACGGTGGCTTCACCTCCGGCAAGAGCCGTGACGGTCACGCTGTTTCCGTTTGGTGTTAGGCTAACTACGCTCGGAGCATCCGTCGTCCAAGTCACGGTTCCGGTATAATCCGCCGGAGCGATCGTAGCCGTTAAGGTCGTGCTACTTGCACCGTTTTGTAAAGTTGTCAGATAAGACGTTGCCGGATTGACCGTGATCGAAGTCGGCTGCGTGGGAGCAGCTGTGACTGTTACAGTTGCCGTTCCGGTGAGTTCTTCGCCGGTTTCTTCATCCGTATAAGTAGCGGTGATCGTAGCCGTTCCGGCTGAAACGCCCGTGATTGTAGCCGCCAGAGTATCGTCGCTCGGTGTGACGGTGGCAATAGCCTGACTACTAGAACTCCACTCGATCATAGCTCCTTCAGGAAGCATGTCGCTAGAAGCCGTCAGTAGCCCGGTCGATCCGACCGTTAAGCTTAGTGTCGTCGGTGAGATAGTTAAGCCCTCTGTTGGAGTCGGCTCATTCGAAACCGTGACCGTAACGGTTTGTTCTAAGCCCCCATATTCGGCCGTGATTTCGACGCTACCTTCGGAAAGACCCGTAACGGTTCCATTTTCGACGGTCGCAACATTATCGTCGCTCGAAGTCCAGGTAGCTTCGACTTCCTGTCCGTCGTAACTGGCCGTCAGATCTAAGGTCTCGCCGACTCCAATGGTCCCGCCGTTCGGCGTGATCGTAAGAACTTTCGGTACGGCTTCTTTTACATTAACCTTAGTTACCCCTGAAAGACCGCCAAGAGTAGCGGGGGCTGTACTCGAAATCCCCTGTGTATTGATGCTGTCGATCATTTGCTGTTGGGAGAAAGTGCTACTTAAAGGTGCGTTATAGATAACGGCATTGGTCGTGATGTTGGCCGTTCCTACGCCGATGGCTGATACGTCGCCCCTGTCGTCGACCTGAACGACGGATGGATTCGAATTGTTATAAGTGACCTTTGCTAATTGTGTCGTATTCGAGGGCGTAAGGGTTGCCATGACATTTTGAGTAGGCGTTTGCCCAAGAATAAAGTTAAGCGGCGAGATAGATTCCATCGATCTCGCTTCAACGTAAGGTCCTACGACAACGTTAAAGTCGGTCGTAAGTACGGTCCCATCTTGGAGCGTATAAGTCGCTGTGATCGTGGTCGTTCCGGAATAGTCTCCGTTTGGAACACGGATGAAATCGTCCGTCCCGTTATTGTCTAAATTCCCCGAAGGCCATTCCTGAACGTTTAAGTCGTCGTTGCTCGAAGTAAAGCTTAAGTTCTTCGGATCAAAGATGGCCGTCGTCGGATAAGGTAAGATGTTGTCCTGAAGTTCATAGAAGCCATAGTAATAATCTTCGTTAGGTTCTATTTCCCCGGTATCAGGATCGACCGCGTCTTCGTTCCCGTCAAAATTCGGGTCAAACGTAAGAATTGACAGATTGACCGTCTCCTGTTTTGGACGGATCTCGCTAAGGAAGACGCCCTGATCGCTCGCCGAGACCTGGATCGAAGCCCAGTTCGAAGAATCAACGCCGTCGACCGTGACTGTAATGATCAGATAAGATCCTGGAGGCGTTGGCTTAAGGAAAGTCACAAGACCTTCATCGTTGGCGTAGGCGTAGCCCTCTGCCTTTGGTAAAGTATTCTGTTGTGGTAGATTTGTAACAGCAGATGGACTCAGATATAGATTGTATTTGACCTGGCTCGCCGGATTTTGCGGAACGACGTTTCCGTTGGCCCCTTTAGCTTCGTAGTCAAATTGCATTGTGGGCTCTTCCGGAAGGCTGACCTGAATACTCCTATAAGGAACGGCCTCCCCATCCTCGTCGGTAAGCGTGACACTGCTAACATTGGTATTATTAAAATTGACGACCGACTGAGCCTGTGCTATCTGTCCGTTATTGTAAGGCCTAAGAGCCGTAGCAATGAGCGTATAGTGTCCACCCGTCGGATCGGCCATCGCCGTTATAAGTCATGTAAGCTCCCGGACCGGCTCCGTTGTTTGGAACGATGATCTGAAGCTCGCCTAAGTCGCTCACACCGTACTGTCCGGGAATCGCTGTGAAGATTAGATTATTTCCTGTTGCAGGTTCTCCAGTAGACGTAAAGACAGCGACCTCATTCCCATTCGGTCCCAAAAGCTGGAATTTAAAGTTTTCGGCACTTAGCCCATTTGGAGCGGTTGAAAAGTCGATTGGCTGTGTCTGGAACTCTCCGGTATTATAGAAATTGATTTCGTTTTGGGTTAAATAAACGTATTGTACGGGTACAACGTCCGCATCGTTCCCATTAAGTACATTTAGAGCAAAAAACGGTCCCGAAGTCGGGGTCGTCCCAGAGTAAAGTCTATAATTTAAGTTATCGTTTAAGACCCAACCGCTAAAATCCCAATTTGTAAGATTAGGCAATGCTATAGATGAGTTGGAACTACTTAAGGAATTGTAAACGTAAAAATCCCCCCTATCGTCCGAGTAATTTGCGACATTTACCCCTTTAGTCCAACCATCAGACATCGCCGGCCAAGTTCCACTTGATTGATTATAGAGAATGATACTGCCGTAAGTATCCGGCTGGTTGATCAGACTTGCACCCTGCATATAAGTGAAGGCGTTGGGATTGATAATAAATGTTGAAGTAGCCTGATTTGTCCAGGTCGACCCATTCATTAACCGAAGAGTTAGATTAGCACTACCGCCATTATCGTTACTCTTTGCCATGATAAACTCTCCGGAATTATCTACATTACCTTCATTAACAAAGAAAGTGTAACTGCTCGGATTTGGAGTAGCTAGTTCAGGATTACCGGTATAACTAGGTGTATATCCAACGTAATATTCACCGCTGTTAATAAAATTCCCGCCAGGCTCAATAGTTGTATCCCATTTTGTAAGATAAGTGGTCCCTTCGTTAATGTTGTAACCACCTCTAGCAACTGTTAAAGGAGCTCCTAGATCAATCACGCCTCCGGGTAAGTTGACAAAACCATAACTGCTTCCTGGGCCACCGTTTGCCAGAACGATACCCCCGCCACTGCCTACCGCAGGACCAGTGATATTTAAAGTCCCGGCATTCCGTATACTATTCTTATACTGAACCGTAATTGTTCCGCTGTCCTTCGGAGTACTTAAATTAATTATTCCGCCTTTATTATTCTCAAGAGTTCCCTCTTCCAGAGTCACATTACCATCAGACTGGTCCAAATTGGGGATATCAAGGAGACCGTTGTTTTCAAAAGTTCCGGTACCCTCCCCGGTAGAGGTCAGTTTACCGTCGTTCTGCCACATTCCGTATCCGATCCCACCTTGAAGCCAGTTAAACGTACCGTTATTTATAAAGGTCTGGCCATCCATGATGGTAAAGTCTGGATTATGACGGTTACCTAAGCTATTTAAGTTGATAACACCCTGAGCGGTATTCGTCCCACCTTGGTAAAGGGTGACATTCGACAAGGCTGTTGTTTGGCCTGTAGCCGGACCTAGATTTAAGGTTCCGATATTTTCCATGACTGTACTATAGAAAATGAGGCCTAAATTCGCTGCTCCGGCTCCCGCCGCGTCTCCACGATAAGGAAGAGAAGTTCCTCCTAGCTTAACTGTGGCTGGTTTGACACTACCCGCTCCCGCCTGGGTCGTTGATCCGGTATAAAAATTTAAATAACCCCCCGTAGTCAGGTTTATGTTCTCTAAAGTTAACGTAACTCCAGGGCCTAAAACGACATCGACATTTTTATCAAGCGCAGTCCCGTTATAGGTCCAAGTCAAATCATTTAAGATCGCGTAGGCCGTCCCTGCCGTAAAACTCGCATTATTTACACTTGTTGCTGTCGATGCAAGAGTCGTCCCTACTATCTCTCCCTCAGCATTCTTATAATAAAGCTCATTTGCTGCAAAGGCAGAACCAGAAAAGCCGACTAAACTAAGAAGCAGGGCAAAAAATAAAACTAAAGACTTTTTCAAAAAAACCTCTCGTATATTTACCGCCACAAAAGTGGAAGCATTTAAAATACCTACAAGCGACAGAAAAATAAATTAGGCAATCATACCTCTATGAGATTTTTGAAAAAGTCCGCAATAGTTTTATTTGGAAAAGATTTAAAAGTAAACTTAGATAATCAAGGAATTCAAAATACGTAGTTTGTGACGAGTTTTCGAAAACTTAGCTATTACAAATCCTGATGCGATTATTTTCCCTAAACGGCAATTTTATGGAAATCCCATCCATCTTGAACTCTTATAGATTAAATAAGAATCGGTTAGGAGATGGTACCACAAGACCAAAAAGTCATTTCGAAAACTGATTTAAATCAATAAGGAATTAAAAATATTAGATTTAAGTTTTCAAAGTGAAGTCAAGCCGAAATATCCAAGTTTCCAATCTTGTTCTGGATTTATCCTCTTAAATCCTCCCAGCTAAAACCGAAAGTTCTTAGCTAAAGAGAACAGGTCTTGGCTGATCTGAAACTTATAAAAGCGCCGGTGAGCTTAATTCCACTGGCTAACTTATTTCCAATTCCTAAACTCTTATAGAACTAATTTAAGAAAGAAGGCTATAGAACCACGGAACAATAGTGAAAATAACAACGAAAAATCCTGCGAAAAATCCGGGTAAAAGTTATATTTAAATGTTCCCACTTTTGTGGCGGTATCTTGAATATAAAAACAAAAAAGCCCGAAGTCTCTCAAAATACTCGAGAGACTTCGGGCTAACCAAATACCAACAAAAGCAATTGCATAAACGATGAATAATATGCAGTATCTGGAATAAACCACATTACAGGAATTTTGTCAAATTCCACGCCCGTTTGGAATAAAACGGCTCAGTGTTGCCTGCTATAAGAAAAATGCGAAAGTAAGTTGCGGATTTTAAGAATATCGTGCCAAGATAATTGAAAGATGATCGTATATAATCTTCCTTTCTAGATAGGTATTACTGTATATTATTCATTTAAAATGTATAATTCTCGTTAGCTGATTTTTCGACGTTTTTACCTACTGTATTTTTTGGTCAAATTATGCAATGTTAACCGTAAGGTCAAAACCCGTTAATAAATACTAGCACTAATACTTTGCTCAAAATTCAAATCCCTTTAAATAAGAAGTTTCAAACAAAAACCGGTATTGACATTAAAGTAAGTACAGAAATGTACTAACTTTTAGGTGGGATTTAAATTTAAACAGGTTTTCGAGCTTCTAAGAATACTTCTCTCTCAATAAAAAACTCAAAACAGAAATTCTTAATTATAAACCTGCTGTATTGTACAATCAGTTTATCTCAATGAAGATTGGAAGTAGAATAATGACAGAAATTGAAAAAATGCAAAAAGGTAAGTGGCACGACGCTAATTTCGATCCAGAGCTACTTGGAAAACGGAGAGCGGCCGAATTTCTTTGTTTTGATTTCAATCATTCCAGGCCAGAAAGCAAAGAACAGTTCGAAGCACTAAAGAAACTTTTGGGTGGTAGCGTTCCTGAAGGTTTAACTTTACTAGCACCGGTTTATTTTGATTACGGATTTAACACACACTTTGGCGAGAACGTCTTTGTCAACCACGGCTGCTATTTTATGGATGGCAATACCATTGACATCGGGAAAAACGCTTTTATCGGTCCGTTCTGTGGCTTTTATACTTCAAGCCACCCTCTTAATTACATCGACCGAAACAAGGGACTGGAGAGAGCCCTCCCAATTCATATAGGCGACAACTGCTGGTTAGGAGCGAACGTCTCTATCCTACAAGGCGTAACTATTGGAAGCGGTTGCGTGATCGCTGCCGGAAGCGTAGTAACTAAAGACCTGCCGGACAACGCTTTGGCAGCTGGCGTCCCCGCGACGGTCAAAAAATATATTGAGCAGTAATAGCCGTACTAAGAAATAAAACTATCTACAATAAAGAGAATCTCTTTGAAGAGCTTTAAACTACGAGAAAAATAAAGGAGGGACTGACTCCCTCCAAGATTTTAATCGACTCTGTGTTTTAGTAGAGCGACCGTCTCAACGTGGGCCGTACGGGGAAACATATCGACGGACTCCAGGCTTTCTACTTCATACCCCGCTTCTTCAAATGCTGCTAGGTCTCTTTTTAAGCTTTCGGGGCTACAGGAAATATAGATAAAATATTCGGGTCCAAATTCCAAGATCTTTTTTAAGGCCTTTGGACGGATCCCTTCTCTTGGCGGATCGAGGATGATGAGATCCGGAATTTCGACGATCTCATCGATCTCTTTTAAAACATCCCCGGCCCGAAAGACGATGTTATCTAAGCCGTTAATTTTCGCGTTCTCTCTTGCTTTCTTTACGGCTTCTTCGACGATCTCGATAGCCAAAACTCTTTTAGCTAGCGGTGATACGATCTGGGCGATGGTTCCCGTTCCACTGTAAAGATCAAAAACAAGCGGTTTTTCGTCCGGAAAACTTTCTTCGATCAGGTTTCTTACCTTTTTATATAAAACTTCGGTTCCCTCTTTATTGACCTGGAAAAAGGAAAAAGGCGAAATTTTAAAATTAAGTCCCAAAAGTTCTTCATTGATCTCATCTTTTCCCCAAAGCAGACGAACTTTTTCCGGGATGACCGCGTCCGCAACACTATCGTTTATGGTGTGTAAGATACCGACGATTTTTCCGTCAAGATCTTCCTCTAACAAAGCTTTTACGAAAGCAGCCTCGTCAAGCACGTCCGAACTCGCGGTCACGAGATTTACCAGAATCTCCCCGATCGAAGTTTTCCGTACGATCAGATGCCGTAAAAAGCCTTCCCTCGATGTTTTCTTATATAAACCATAACGGTCTTTGACGTGACCCAAGACCGCCTTTCGAATCCGGTCGAAATCCACGTCGGTCAAAAGACAGTTATCGGTATCTAAGACGTTATAAAAGCGCTCCCTTTCGTGTAGGCCTAACCTCATCTCCCCGTCTTTTTGTTCGTCGCCAAAGCTATATTCCATTTTGTTGCGATAATGGGCAGGGACCGGTGAAGAGGTCAGTCCCAAAAAGTTATAATCCTTAAATAACTCTCTAAGGTAGTTTTCTTTTAAAGCCAGTTCGTCCTCATAATTTAAATTAAGAAAGAGGCAGCCACCGCACCGACCAAAGTTTTTACAGACGGCCGTGACCTCCTTTTCGGCCGGCTTTAAAGTCTCAAGCTTTTTAGCCCAAATTCTTTGTCCTCTTTTTTTCGTTACCTTCGCCTTTACGGTCTGACCCGGCAGTACGTTTTTGATCAGTACCTCCGGCTGGGACTCTCCCTCAGGCACCGCTATGGCCTCGTTTAATTTTTTGAGTTTTTTAACGTTTAAAACGACTTCACTGTTTTTCTTCATGGTTGACACTAAATAAAAATGTTTTTAAAATTAGAAACGGAGAACTCAAATGAGTAATTTTTTAAGGGAAAACAAGACAAAAATACTTATTATTGTCGGGCTCTTAATTTTCACCATCACCAGCGGAGTTTTCGCTGTTTACTACAATACAAAAGATATCACCGTTAAAATCAACAACCGCTCAACTCCAATTGAAGCTCCCGAATACGTAACCATCTATGAAGTTAATCTTAACAAAAGCTTGCGAGAGGTGCTAGATGAAAACAATCTTCCTACGAATGAGGATTATATCTACGACGTCGACCTCGATACAAAAGTAGCCGACATAGATCAGGATGATATTACGGGAAACCGCGTTGTCAGCGGGACGATCAATGTCGACGGTAGAAGCATGGAATTTTCGACCGGTGCTGAGACCGTCCGTGAACTTATCGAAGAATCCGACATTGATCTGGCTCCGAGCGACACGACCGATCCGGGTTTGGATACGGCTTTAAATCTTGAAACGACGACGATTAACGTTCTTCGTAAAACGCAGGAACGTCAGGACCGGGAAGAAGCCATTCCATACGAGACCGAACAAAACTACGACTCGAATCTACCCGCTGGAACCGTTGAGATCGACGTACCGGGAATTGAAGGAAGAAAGATCGTGACCGAAGACGTTTATTATGAAAACGGTAAGCCCACCCATAGGGATAAAATTTCAGAAGAGACGTTGATCGAACCCGTTACGGAAGTGATCCGAATCGGAAACGGCGATTTTACATCTTCTTACAACTCGGCTTCTTACGGTTATAACGGAACACCGTTGATTTTAGATGACTTCGATCTGGTCTGCGCTATAGTCGAACACGAAGGCGGCAGCAGTTACGAAGGAGCCCTGGCTGTTATGAGCTGTGTAATGAACCGCGTTGAGAGTCCGGATTATCCAGACGATCCGGTAAGCGTTCTCACGGCTCCCGGACAATTTGCTTCATACCTAGACGGATACTATCAGCAGTTTTTAGGAAACTCGTCTACTGCCGTACGTCAAGCCGTAACGGACGCGCTCGGTGGTAAGCGAAGCCATAGTTATCTGAACTTCCGCAGTTATAAAACGGACGGTTCGGTCAACATAGGAGGGAATTGGTACTTTTAAATGAAAAATTCAACACTTCAAGGTTTTGTCAGTGGCGTCGTATCCATCGCGGCAACGATCATGGTTTTACAATTGACCACACCGCTCGAAGGAGACTATCACGCCTTAATCGATCAGTGGCAAACGCTTCTGGCGCATTTTAACAGTTTCTTTTTGATTTACATCATTTGGTATTACCACACCAAAGAGTTTGCCCATGTACAGAACGTTACCGCGGATGTCGTCGTTTCCGTCGGACTCTGGATGATCTTTTTAGCTCTGATCCCGTTTGCTACCAGTTGGATCGAACATTTTCCGGACGATACGACCCCACAGGCCGTATACGTGGCCCTGATCTTTATCTGTATCGTGACCAATACGTTCACCGAAAGGCTGTTGAAAAAGGACAATCCGAACATAACGTTTTCGTCCGAAGCCAGCAAAAAGGAAACAATTCCCTTGTACGCTTTGCTGCTTTTGGCTTTTATCAATTCTTTCCTTTTCCCGGGATTAAACGTGATTCTGATCTTTGGGATTACGGTCTACGTTCTTTATTTGACCATCAAACACAGCAATCAGGATTACTCTCTCTTTTAAGTTTTTACCAAAAAGCTCCGAGACCAATACAAAACAATGGTCCCGGAGCTTTTTTTAGTTTCACCTGATCTTATTACAAGAGATTATAGATACAAAAAAGACACCCGAAGGTGCCTTATTTTTCTAATCACTTAACGGTTGGCGAATTCTTGGGCCGCAAAGCTGTGGTAAGGATTGCCCCCTTCGTGGCTTACCGATACGTAACCCATGTACCGGTAGTTTCCATTTAACATATTTGTTCTATGGCCCGGGGATTCGCTCCACCATGTATATGAATCAAGCGGATTAATGCCTAAGCCGCCATAAGCACAGATGTTCTCTGCCGCGGCACCGATCCGGTTCGTTATTCCATGGGATAGCTCGTAATCGTCGATCGCTGAAAAACAATCTCTGCCATCTGGGCGGGTATGGGAATAATTAGCTTTGAGTTCATTGGCGCGAATCACCGTGATCTCGTGGACGACCGGATCACCCGTAAGCTTACCGGCACCGTTTTGCATACGAAGCATGTTGACGTAGAACATATTTTCGCCTTCCTCTCTCGAATATGCTTCTACCGCGGGAACGTCGGTAGCTCCCGGCGCAGCGCTATTTTTTGGTGTCAGCTTAAGTTCCAGGGCTTCACATCTAAAGGCATGGTTTGACGTTCCGGAGCTTTCCCCGTTTTTGGCCCAGTCTAGCCAGCCGTAATCCTGAACGTGCGCGCGGTACCAGATATCGTAGTTAGCCGCATTTATGCCTTCTAAGTTGATCTTAAAACATTCGATGCGCTTGTGTTCGCCGCGCGTTCCCGCAAACTCACCCGCACGGACCGCCGGCATCCAGCCGTAATCTTCGACGTGGGCCTCATATACCGGTACTACGC